>DAIRSS010000004.1:0-53313 GCA_036804285.1 Ilumatobacteraceae bacterium | reverse complement strand
AGACCGTGTATGCACATGAGGAGCGATCGGCGGCTGCCCCGACTGCCGGTCTGCACTTCACACCGAACTTGCTCGAGACCATTCGCGGTCGTGGTGTGCGTATCGAGGAAGTCGAATTGGTCGTCGGTCTCGACACGTTCAAGCCAGTGACCGTGGAAAACCCGCTCGATCACGTGATCCACACCGAGCGCTACCGCGTGTCGCAGTCAGTGCTCGATGTGTGTCATGACGCGCAACGCACAGGCAGGCGAGTGGTCGCGGTGGGAACGACCGCCGCGCGTGCGCTTGAGTCGGCGGCGACGACCGGCCTGCTCGAAGGGGACACCAATCTGTTCATCTATCCCGGATACGAGTGGAAGATCGTCGATCGCCTGATGACGAACTTCCACATGCCGAGGACGACGTTGCTCCTCATGATCTCGTCCTTCGTCGGCCAGCGATGGCGAGACATCTACGCCGAGGCAATCGAGCGCAAGTATCGCTTCTTGAGTTTCGGCGATGCGATGTTGCTCGACAGACACGCCTGACGACGACCGCACAACTACGGTAGAGACGATGTTTCCTGTTCGTCATGAGACCGTTGCGATCGATGGGACGGCTCGAGCGGGAGTAGGTACGACGCATCGGGGTTCGTATGAGACGCCATGCTTCATGCCGGTGGGAACACGCGGTGCGATCAAGTACTTGAGTGCTGCGGACTATGAGGAGGTCGGTGCGCGCATCGTTCTCGGCAACACCTATCACCTGATGTTGCGTCCTGGTGCGGAGACGGTTGCTCGGTTCGGCGGTCTCGGGAAGTTCGCTGCATGGGATGGCCTCACGCTCACCGACTCGGGCGGATTCCAGGTCTTTTCGTTGAATCCGAAGGTCGACGACGAGGGTGTGACGTTCAAGAGCACCTACGACGGCTCGCAGCAACGATTCACCCCGGAGGGCGCGGTGGCGACCCAAGAGCTCTTGGGTGCAGACATCCAGATGGTGCTCGACGTGTGCCCTCCATTGCCGTCACCACCGGAGGTCGTTCGACTCGCGCTCGAGAGGACTTCCATGTGGGCTGCGCGAGCACGTTCGGTTCACCGCCGTGAGGATCAGTCGCTGTTCGGGATCGTGCAGGGTGGCATCAGCGAATCGATGCGTCGAGAGAGCGCGATGCGAACTGCGGAGTTGAACTTCGATGGGTATGGCATCGGGGGATTGTCGGTGGGTGAGACGCGCGAGGAGATGCTCCCTGCGCTTGCGGCCGCGCTCGAGCAATTACCCGCCGATCGTCCGCGATATCTGATGGGTGTGGGGGACCCGGCTTCGATCGTTGAGGCTGTCGGCCTTGGCGTCGATCAATTCGATTGCGTGCTGCAGACGCGCCTCGGTCGCCACGGAACCGCACTCACGACGGCAGGGAGGTTGAACGTGAAGCGCGCAGAGTTCGCGCTCAGCGACGAGCCGCTGGATCCGACATGTGGGTGTGGCGTTTGTCGCCGCCACACCCGCGGTTACCTTCGCCACTTGTTCCAAGTTGGAGAGCCGACGGCATCGCGACTCGTGTCGTTGCACAACGTGGCGTGGACGATCTCGCTGATGGCGACGTTGCGTCGAGCAATCATCGATGGTCGATTCCAGAGCGTGCGTGCCGAGGTTCTCTCCGTCTGGGGCTAGCCATCTGCGGGGCGTTGTGGCTCGCTAGCATGAATCGCCATGTTCGCAATCCTCTTTCTGGCCCAGTCAACGTCGACCTCGAGCGGAGGTGGAATCCTCGGACTCCTTCCTCTGATCGCAATTTTTGGAGCCATGTACTTCTTGCTCCTTCGCCCGCAGCGCAAGCGCACCAAGCAGGCCCAGGAACTGCAGAAGAGCATCGCCGAGGGTGATGAAGTCATCCTGAACTCGGGCATCTACGGATTCGTCTCCGAGGTCAACGACACGTTCGTGTGGTTGGACGTGGCCGACGAGGTGGAGATCCGAGTCGCCCGTAGCGCGATTGCCTCCAAGGTGTCTACGCCGAGCGCTGACGGCCAGACCGACTCGAAGAAGTAGTCGAGTAGCGCATGGTGAAGCGGCTGTCGATCACGATCGTCTGCACGATCGTCGTCGTTGCCGCCGCGCTCGTCGGCAACATCGTTGCCGGCAACAAGCCGTCGCTTGGACTTGACCTCCAGGGTGGTGCGTCGATCACCCTTCAGCCCGTTGGCGACTACACGCCCGAGTCGTTGGAAAAGGCCGTCGAGATCATCGAACGGCGTGTGAATTCACTCGGCGTCGCGGAACCCGAGATCACGCGTCAAGGTGACAACGTCGTCGTCAACTTGCCAGGCGTCGACGATCAGCAGCGTGCGCTCGACATCATCGGTCGCCAGGGCGAAGTGTTGTTGCGT
The DNA here is from genome assembly GCA_036804285.1 of Ilumatobacteraceae bacterium. Taxonomy (GTDB): domain Bacteria; phylum Actinomycetota; class Acidimicrobiia; order Acidimicrobiales; family Ilumatobacteraceae; genus UBA3006. The sequence goes on along the minus strand of DAIRSS010000004.1, from coordinate 50,944 downwards.
CCCGTGTTGCAAGTGGGGACGACGAACACCGATGCAACCACGACCACGGTCGGAGGAGCAACGGAGACGACAACGCCCGACACCGTCGATCCAGCTCAGCCAACCGGCCCTGGGGATGCTCGACGAAGTGTTCCCTCGACAACGATCGCCGAGACGACCACGACGGTGAGTGACGCCTCAACGACGACGGTTCCCCAGATTGCGGTCTCGAACGATCCGAATGATCCAACGGCAAACGCCGTCCTCGAAGGTGATGCTGGAGCGGTGTTCCTCGTTGGTCCTGCAGGCGCTTCGGGACAAGTGTTCAACAATGACGCGTCGGCGGACATCACGACGGGAAACTGGGTCGTCACGGTGGGGTTGCGTGATGGCGCACTCGGCGAAGACCTCTGGAACGCGCTCACGACCAAGTGCTTCAACCGCGAGCCTTCGTGTCCGACCGGACAGATTGCAATCGTTCTCGACGGCAAGGTGATTTCTGCACCGGTCGTTCAAGAGGCGGTCTTCACCGGTGGGAACGTCCAGATCACTGGCGACTTCACCGAAGCCGAGGCTCGTGACTTGGCCAAGATCCTCGAGTTCGGTGCCGTTCCCGTCCGGTTCGACGTCGCAACGGTGCAGACCGTGTCGCCAACGCTGGGAGAGGACTCGCTTCGAGCAGCCCTCATCTCGGGGTTGATCGGCGTGTTGCTCGTGATCCTGTTCTTCTTCTTCTATTACCGCTTGCTGACGATCGTCGTTCTTGGCGGTCTCGTCGTGTCCGGGGCATTGCTGTGGAGCGTGATTTCCTATATCTCGCGGTCGAACGGTCTCGCACTGACGTTGTCGGGTGCGGCGGGAATCATCGTGTCGATCGGCGTCACCGTGGACTCCTACGTGGTGTTCTTCGAGCGGCTGAAGGATGATCTCCATGCGGGGAAGTCGTTGAAGGGTTCGGCTCAGCGCAGTTTCCAAGCAGCCTTCCGAACGATCCTCGCTGCGGACGCGGTGTCATTCCTCGGCGCACTCGTGCTGTGGTATCTGACCGTCGGATCGGTGCGAGGCTTCGCATTCTTCCTCGGACTGTCGACGCTCACTGACGTCATCGTCGCCTACTACTTCACGAGACCAGCTGTGCTGCTCCTGTCACGCACCAAGTTGCTCCGTGGCAAGAAGGTGCTCGGCGTCGCAACGAGAGAGGTCGTGGCATGACCGGTTTGTTCGGGCGTCTCTATCGCGGCGAGACCACTTTCAATTTCATTGGTCGTCGTTGGATTGGCTTCGGTTTCTCGATCGCACTCGTCGTCATCACGATCGTGTCGCTGTTTGCGCGCGGGCTCAATCTCGGGATTGATTTCCAGGGTGGCGTCGCCTGGGAAGTCCCAGCGGCATCATTGACGATTGACGACGTGTCGAAGGTCCTCGAAGACAACAAGCTCGACGTCACCACCGCAAAGATCCAAGAATTGAGTGGTGCCGATGGTCGGCGCATCCGTGCACAAGTTGGAGATCAGCCGGCCGACGTGCGCACTGCGGTGCAGAACGCGCTTGCATCCAAGGCCGGCGTTGAAGCACAAGACGTCAGTGTCTCGGCCGTGAGTTCATCGTGGGGCAGAAGCATCACCGAGAAGGCGGTTCGTGCGCTGATCGTGTTCTTCATCCTCGTGTCGATCTTCATCTCCTTGCGTTTCGAATGGAAGATGGCGGTCTCGGCGATCCTCGCGATGGTCCACGACGTCTTGTTGAGCGTCGGTGTGTATTCAGTGACGGGATTCTCGGTGACGCCGGCGACGGTCATCGCGTTCCTCACCATCCTGGGATTTTCGCTCTACGACACGATCGTGGTGTTCGACAAGGTCCACGACAATACGAAGCGCCTATCGGCGTCCCGTGCGTCATATGGCGACGTCGTCAACGTCTCGATGAACCAAGTGCTGATGCGATCGCTCAACACGTCGCTTGCGGCGGTCTTGCCCGTGCTCTCCCTCCTCGTACTCGGGGCGGGGGTCCTCGGCGTCGTCAGCTTGCAGGACTTCGCACTTGCCCTGCTCGTCGGCCTTCTCCTGGGTGCGTATTCGTCGATCTACATCGCGACACCGATCCTCGCCGTCCTGAAAGAGCGAGAGGCGAAGTATCAGCCACGCGCTGGACAGCTCAGCCTTGGGGCGGACATGTTGAAGTTGTTTGGAGTCCAGCGATCAGAGGTCGAATCAGCCCGACCACGTGAAGTCTCTGCTCCTCGCACGTCGTCGGTTGGCGAGACCACATCGGTTGCATCGGCCTTGACGCATCCGCCTCGTCCGCGAAAGAAGCGTCGCCGCTAGAACCTGCCGAAGCGTCAGAGGCCTCCGGTCGTACACTTGGTGTATGGAGGCGTCGACGTGAGCACGACATCCAGAGTTCTGCCGTGGCGGCGTCAGCAGGCATCGGTCACCGAGGAACTCGTCCCGCTGATCACTGCTTATAAACGTCGTCACCCGAAAGGCCCGACGTCGAAGATTTCCGCTGCGTACGAGATGGCGCGCGCAGCTCACCAGCACCAGTCACGCATGAGCGGGGAGCTGTACATCAGCCATCCACTTGCGGTCGCCAAAATCGTCGCCGATATCGGACTCGACGAAGTTTCGATCGTCGCGGCGCTCCTGCATGACGCAGTCGAGGACACCGAGATCACCTTGGCCGACGTCGAGACGCGGTTCGGATCGGAGATCTCCAGCATCGTCGACGGGCTCACGAAACTCGAGCGACTGCAGTTCGATTCTCGCGAAGCACAGCAGGCTGCGACGATGCGCAAGATGCTCGTCGCTATGGCGCGCGACATGCGCGTACTCATCATCAAGCTTGCTGATCGACTCCACAACATGCGGACCATCGCGTCAGCGAGCGTCGACAAGCAGCGTCGCACCGCCCAGGAGACCCTCGACATCTATTCGCCCCTCGCTCATCGTCTCGGCATGCAGGAGATGAAGCAACAACTCGAAGATCTCTCGTTTGCCGCGCTGTATCCGAAGCGTTACGCCGAGATCGACTACCTGGTGTCGACACGTGCCCCGGAGCGAGACATCTATCTCGCCAAGGCACTTGGTCAAGTCAATGCGTGGCTGAACGATCTGTCGATCAAGGCGGAGTTGACCGCTCGTGGCAAGCACCTCTGGAGCCTCTACGAGAAGATGGTCAGCAAGGGGCGTGACTTCGACGAGATCTTCGACCTGATGGCGATTCGTATCGTGGTCGACTCGGTCAAGGACTGTTACGCGGCTCTCGGTGCGATCCACGGTCACTGGAAACCGGTCGTCGGTCGTTTCAAGGACTACATCGCGATGCCGAAGTTCAACTTGTATCAGTCGTTGCACACGACCGTGATCGGACCTGGTGGCAAGGCGATCGAAGTGCAGATTCGCTCGCGCGACATGCACGAGCGCGCGGAGTGGGGTGTGGCCTCCCACTGGTCCTACAAGGATGGTGTGACCTCGGGTGACGTCGACTGGCTGAACAGGATCATCGACTGGCAAGACGACGTGTCGGATCCGCGCCAGTTCCTCGAGTCATTGAAGACGGACCTCGAGCAAGACGAACTCTTCGTGTTCACTCCGAAGGGCAAGGTGATTGCACTGCCGGTGCTCTCGACGCCGGTCGACTTTGCGTACGCGGTGCACACCGAGGTCGGGCATGGGTGTATCGGAGCGCGGGTCAATGGTCGTCTCGTGCCGCTCGACACCAAGCTGAATGCCGGTGACACGGTCGAGATCCTCACGGCTACCACCGACGCCCCGGGCCCCTCCGAAGAGTGGGGCAACTTCGTCGCATCGCCGAAGGCCAAGAGCAAGATCAAGCAGTGGTTCTCGCGCGAACGGAACGAAGATCTCGTCGAATCGGGTAGGGATGACCTGGTCGAGGAACTCCGCCGACTCGGGCTTCCTGTGGCCAGAGTGCTCGGATCCGAGACGTTCAAGACCGAGATCGAAGCAATGAACTATCAGGACGAGACGACGTTGTACCGGGCAATCGGTGAGGGGCACGTCGAGGCGAGCGCGCTTGCGGGACGACTCTCGCGGGCGATCAGCGAGGGTGGCCTCGGCGAACAGTTGTCGGTCGTCTCCCGATTGCAGGATGGGAACGTCTCCGCGGTCGGGCGAGGAGTGCGCGTCGAAGGCTTGGACGACGTGTTCGTCGACCTCGCAAAGTGTTGCACTCCGGTACCCGGCGACGACATCGTCGGGTACCTCGCCGACGGCCGATCGGTGGACGTCCATCGAGCGGACTGCGCGCGGGCTGCGTCCTCGCGCTCACAGTTGACCGGTCGCATGGTCGAGGTCGAGTGGGTCGGATCCGACCACGTCACCACGTACACCGCAGCAGTCGAGGTGGTCGCGCTCGACCGCTCGCGACTGTTGCGCGACGTGGCCAATGCACTCTCCGATGAACACGTCAACATCGTTGCGTGCAACACGTTCACTGGTGCAGACCGCGTGGCCAAGATGAGGTTCGAGTTCGAGTTCGCCGATCCGAGCCACTTGCAGTCCGTCCTGCGCACGATCAAGCGCATCGACTCCGTGTACGACGCGTATCGAGTCATGGCTGGAGATCATCCAGCGTCTAATCTTCATACGTGACCGCCTTCAGTACGAGCCCCGGAACTCGCGACATCCTCGCTCCGGACTCCGAGCGCTGGAGGGCCTTCCAGAACGTCTTCGCCGAGGTGGCTCTCGCTTCTGGCTACCGCTACATCATCCCGCCGATGTTCGAAGACCTCGGGGTGTTCCTTCGTCTCGGTGAGGCGACGGACGTCGTCACGAAGGAAATGTATGACTTCGAGGACAAGGGCGGTCGACGAATCGCGTTGCGTCCCGAGCAGACCGCGAGCGTGTGCCGAGCATTCGTCGAGCACAGGCCAGTGACGCCGTGGAAGGTGTGGTACGCGGGTCCAAACTTTCGATACGAAAAGCCCCAGCAGGGGAGATATCGCCAGTTCGACCAAGTGGGTGTCGAGGTGCTCGGCGTCGACGACCCACATCTGGACGCGGAAGTGATCGCGCTCGCCGACGAGTTCTACAAGCGGCTTGGTCTTCGCAAGGTGGAGTTGTCGATCAACTCACTCGGTGATGCGGGCGATCGTCAGCGCTATGCCGAAGCATTGCAGTCCTACTTTTCTTCGCACGCGGGATCGCTCAGCGAGGAGTCCCGTGCGACGCTCGCGAAGAACCCGCTCCGTGTTCTCGACTCCAAGCGTGCCGAAGATCAGGGAGTGATCGACGGAGCTCCGCGAATCGAACAGTTCCTGAGTTCGTCGGCAGCCGAACACTTCGAGGAAGTGAAGCGGGCTCTCGCCGGTCTCGGTGTGTCCTTCGTCGTCAACGAACGTCTCGTACGTGGACTGGACTATTACCGGCGAACGACCTTCGAATTCATCAGCACTGCACTCACCGCCGCACATACGGCGATCGGTGGTGGCGGGCGCTACGACGGTCTCGTCGAAGAGCTCGGTGGCCCCGCGACCGCGGGCATCGGATTCGCCCTCGGACTGGATCGAACGCTCCTTGCCTGCGATGCGGAAGGAGTTTTTCCTGCTCCAGACGGAAATGTCTCCGTCTTTGTCGTGGATACGACGGGTGGGTCTCATGCGACTCGCCTCTGCAGGATCCTTCGTGGCTCGGGCATTTCGGCCGACCGTGCATTCGATGGACGTTCGATGAAGGCGCAGATGAAAGCGGCCGACAGGAGTGGAGCGGCAATCGCGCTGATCATCGGCACGAATGAGGTCGAATCTGGCTCTATCGTGATGCGGTCGCTGTCGAGCGGCGAACAGACCACCATCGCCGATGGCGATGCGGTCGTCGCGGTGCGGCAACTGCTCGCAAACCAAGGAAGCTGACCCCACATGACCAACTCGAAGCCATCGACTGTCGAATCGACCACCATGCGCACGCATCGCTGCGGCGATTTGCGCGTCGAACACGTTGGTTCGACCGTGACGCTTTGTGGTTGGGTGGCACGCCGTCGCGAACACGGCGAGCACCTCGCGTTCGTCGACCTTCGCGACTACACGGGTGTCGTGCAGTGCGTGGTCGACAACTCGGCGGACATGCGCAGCGAATGGGTCGTCCAGATCACGGGAACCGTTCAGCGTCGTCCCGAGGGCACGGTCAATCAGAACCTTGTGACCGGCGAGGTCGAATTGGCGAATTGTTCCGTCGTCGTGTTGAACGCTGCAGAAGCTCCACCATTTCCGATAGACCAGCGAGCCGATGAGGTCGATGAGAACGTTCGTCTCAAGTATCGCTATCTCGACATTCGACGCGAGCGTATGCAGCGCAACCTCCGCATTCGGAGCAAGGTCAACTCGGCGATTCGCGCGGCGATGGAACGCCAGAATTTCGTCGAGGTAGAGACACCCTTCCTGATGCCAAGCACGCCCGAGGGCGCGCGTGAGTTCCTCGTTCCTTCCCGCAAGGAGCCCGGTTCGTTCTATGCACTGCCGCAGTCGCCGCAGCTGTGGAAGCAGTTGTTGATGGTTGCCGGCATCGACCGCTACTACCAGATTGCTCGTTGTTTGCGCGATGAGGACTTGCGCGCCGACCGACAGTACGAGTTCATGCAACTCGATGCCGAGATGAGTTTCGTCACCAAGGACGATGTCCTCGCCGCAATCAGCGAAGCGGTGATGGATGCGGCCGAAGCGGTACTCGGCGAGCGCCCAGCGCCGATCGAGCGCATCACGTGGCACGACGCCATGAACCGATTCGGTGTCGACAAGCCCGACTTGCGCTTCGGGATGGAGCTCGTTGACGTCACCGCGGTGTTCGCATCGACGGAGTTCAAGGCGTTCGCGTCGGCCGAGTGCATCAAGGCCATTCGCGTCGATGCCGCGACGTATCCCGAGGCGGCTGCCTCTGGTCGAAACAAGTTGGATGCACTGACCGATCGGGCGAAGCAGATCGGTGCGAAGGGTCTCGTGTGGATGAAGGTCGGTGCGAATCAGGCGCTCGAGTCACCGGTCGCCAAGTTCCTCTCCGATGCGGAGCGGACTGCACTTGTGGGCGCGCTCGGTGCCGTCGAAGGGGACCTCCTCCTGCTCGTCGCGGACACGTGGTCGACGGCCTGTGAAGTATTGGGACAGTTGCGCAACGATCTCGGTCGACCGCCCGTCCACGAGGGACCGTATCGCTACGTGTGGGTCATCGACTTTCCGCTGTTCGTTGGCATCAACGCCACGACGGGTAAGCCCCAGCCGGGTCACCACCCATTCTGCCAACCGCATCCCGACGACATCGATCGCTTGGAGAGCGACCCGATGAGCGTCCGAGCGCAGGCATACGACCTCGTGTTGAACGGTTGGGAGCTCGGTTCGGGTTCGATTCGTATCCACGATCCAGAGATGCAGCGACGAGTGTTCCGTCAACTCGGTATCAGCGACGAGGACGCAGATCGTCGATTCGGATTCTTCCTCCAACCGTTCAAGTTCGGCGCACCGCCTCACGGTGGCTTCGCCTTCGGTACCGATCGTCTCGTGGCGATCCTCGCGGGCGAGGAGAACATTCGTGAGGTCATCGCATTCCCGAAGACGCAGTCGGGAAGCGACCCGATGACGAATGCGCCAACGCAGGTGAATCCCGCGCAGTTGCTCGAACTCGGAATTCGAACCCTGCCGCCTCCCGCCAAGAGCTGAGTACGACGCGATGGCTCGCGCCGACGACCTCTTCACGAGTGCTGCAGAGGACCGTCTGCGCGAACAGGCTCCGCTCGCGGCACGACTTCGACCGCGAACACTCGACGACATCGTCGGGCAAGAGCATCTGGTCGCACCCGGAGCCCCACTTCGTTCGTTGATCGAGGCCGACCGACTGTCGTCGGTCATCTTCTGGGGTCCGCCAGGAACGGGCAAGACGACGCTCGCGGAGGTGGTTGCGTTGTCGACGGCGCGCGAGTTCGTTCGATTGTCGGCCGTGACGTCAGGTGTGAAAGACGTGCGCCAGGCGATCGAAGATGCGAGTGAACGCCGCGCATTGCATGGTCGAGGGACGATCGTGTTCGTCGACGAGATCCATCGATTCTCGACGTCACAGCAGGACGCACTTCTGCCGAGCGTCGAGGGTGGGGTGATCACACTGATCGGTGCGACCACCGAGAACCCGTACTTCGAGGTGAACGCACCACTACGCAGTCGAAGCACGTTGTTCAGGCTTGAGCCGTTGTCGACCAAGGCGATCGCACGTCTGCTCGAGCGAGGCCTCGTCGCCGAGGGAACGACCGCATCGCCCGAGGCGATGGACCTGCTCGTATCACGGGCGGGTGGCGATGGACGCCAAAGTCTGACTGCCCTCGAAGTGGCGTGCGCGTTGGCACATGGTGGGCAAGTCGAAATCGTGCACGTTGAGGCTGCACTCGGTGTGAGTGCGATGCGCTACGGGCGAGACGATCACTACGACGTCGTCTCTGCGTTCATCAAGAGCATCCGGGGGAGTGATCCGAGTGCGGCGGTGTTCTGGCTTGCGAGAATGCTCGAAGCGGGTGACGACCCGAGGTTCATCGCCCGACGCATGGTCATTGCCGCGAGTGAGGACATCGGCATTGCCGACTCGCAAGCGCTCGTCGTCGCAGTTGCCGCAGCGCAGGCCGTTGAACACGTGGGCTTACCCGAGGCGCAATTGAACCTCGCACACGCTGCCGTCTATCTCGCACGGGCACCGAAGAGCCCCGCGGTGTCGCGTGCGATTTGGACCGCACGAAGTGACATTCGGCAAGGAGTGGATGTCGAGGTGCCGGCACACCTCAGGGACGCTCATTACTCGGGTGCGACGGAGATCGGACACGGTACGAACTACGTCTCACCGCATGACGATCCGAGGGTGGAACAGGACTATCTCCCTGCGCACACTGAAGGTCGTCCCCGTCGCCAAGATCCGTATGTTGCGGACAGCGACGGGACTGCGTAATCGATGGAGGTCGGGTGATGATGAAGCGTCTGTTCTGGTTCGTGATGGGTGTGCTTGCGGGCATCTTCGGTCTTCGCTACGCAAAGAACAAGGCGAAGGACGCCGCCGATGAGTTCAGCGTCGCCGACTTGGCTACCGACATCTTCGGTCTGCTCGTGAAGTTGGTGAACTACGTCGTCGATCTCGTGCGAGAGGTATTGACCAAGAACGATCAGTCCAGCGCGCCACGAAACTAGACTGGCGCAGATGGCGGCTGGCCGAGGGAAGATCACGAGCGCAAATCAGTTGCGCGAGGCGTTCCAAGGGTTCTTCGTCGACCGCGGTCACACGCTGGTTCCTTCCGCGAGCCTGATCCCTCACGACCCGACGGTGCTCTTCACCGTGGCAGGCATGGTGCCGTTCAAGCCGTACTTCGTCGGCGACGAAGTCGCCCCGTACAAGCGCGCAGTCAGCGTGCAGAAGAGCGCACGAGCAGGGGGAAAGCACAACGACCTCGACGACGTCGGTCGTACCAAGCGTCACCTCGTGTTCTTCGAGATGATGGGCAACTTCAGCTTTGGCGACTATTTCAAAGCCGACGCAATCCCGTGGTCGTGGGAACTCGTCACCGAGGTCTTCGGATTCGATGGCGATCGCCTGTGGATCACCGTTCACGAAAGTGATGACGAAGCCGAGGCGATCTGGCATGAGCAGGTCGGCGTGCCGATGGATCGGATCCAACGTCTCGGCGACAAAGACAACTTCTGGCAGATGGGTGAAACCGGGCCCTGCGGCCCGTGCTCGGAAATCCACATCGACCGCGGACCCGCATTCGGTCCCGACGGCGGACCCTTGCACGATCCACACGGCGACCGGTTCCTCGAGTTCTGGAACCTGGTGTTCATGCAGTTCAACCAGGACAAGGACGGAACGCGCACACCGCTGCCGAAGCCGTCGATCGACACCGGAGCTGGTCTCGAGCGCATCCTTGCCTTGATGCAGGGCACGGACTCCGTGTGGGAGACCGACGTGCTGTATCCGTTGATCGAACAGGGGCAATCGCTCACCTCGAAGCGATATCAAGCAGGGAACTACGAGGATCGCGACAGTTTCAGTTTGCGGGTGCTTGCGGAGCATGCACGATCGGCAACGATGCTCGTCAACGACGGCGTCTTCCCGTCAAATGAGAATCGTGGTTACGTGCTCCGACGCATCATTCGGCGTGCGGTTCGACACGCCTACTTACTCGGTACCGAGAAGCTGGTGATGCCGTCGCTTTCGGCAACCGCAATTGACATCATGCAGGCTGCATATCCAGATCTGAAGGCGAACCGTGACTTCATCCTCGGTGTGTTGACGAAGGAAGAGGAGCGCTTCCGCCAAACCTTGAAGACGGGAGTGTCGATACTCGAGGACGAGTTGGGTTCGGGGACCAAGACCCTGTCCGGAAGTTCGGCGTTCTTGTTGCACGACACCTATGGCTTCCCACTCGAGTTGACCCAAGAGATCACCCAAGAGCGGGGTGTGGGCGTCGACGTCGAAGGGTTCGAGCGCGAGATGATGGAACAGCGCAAGCGGGCCAAGGCTGCACGCAAAGGCGTACAAAATGATGAAGAGGCCACCGCCGTCTTCCGCGAGGTCGTCGAACGGCATGGAACGACGACGTTCGTCGGCTACGACGAGGATGCCTGTGAGGCGACGATCGTCGAGATCGTGGAGGTCGCGGGCAATGACGATCTCCTCGACGTGATCCTCGACAAGACCCCGTTCTATGCAGAGAGTGGAGGACAAGTCGGTGACACCGGATCGATTTCGAGTGAGTCTGGTTCACTCGCCGTCCTCGACACCACGTTTGCGCTGCCCGGTCTTCGTCGCCACCGATGCCGAATCGAATCGGGAACGGTTATGCCTGGCCAACGTGTCCGCGCTGAGATCGACGTCGTCGCCCGAAACGCGACTCGCCGCAATCACACTGCGACGCACGTCTTGCACTGGGCCCTTCGTCAAGTGTTGGGTGAGCACGTCAAGCAGGCCGGTTCGCTCGTGTCGCCAGATCGTCTCCGGTTCGACTTCAGCCACTATGCGCCGGTGTCGGCAGACGAGATCGAGCGGATCGAGCGGCTCGCCAACGGGGAAGTCCTGAACAACGTCGCCACGCAGGCCTATGAGACGAGCAAGGACCAAGCAACCGCGGATGGTGCGATCGCATTCTTCGGCGACAAGTACGGAGATACCGTCCGCGTTTTGCGCGCTGGTGCATCCTTCGAATTGTGCGGTGGCACTCACGTGCGTGCGACCGGGGACATCGGCACGATCAAGATCGTCTCGGAGTCGTCGATCGGATCGAACCTTCGACGTATTGAGGCAGTCACTGGAACGAACACCCTCGAATACCTGATGGAGTCCTCGCGGACCCTTGCCGGTGTGGCTGGGTTGGTGGGATCCCCAGTGGACGGACTTGCCGGCGCGGTCCAGCGCAAGTTGGATGAGATCAAGTCGTTGCAGGATGAGATCAAGTCGCTGAAGTCCGCACAGGCCCGGGCGCGGTCGGGGGAGATCGCTGCACGCAACGTCGCCGGCGTCGTCGTCGAGCGCGTCGATGGGATGAGTCCTGGTGACCTTCGCGAACTGGCGCTTGCGATTCGTGAGGATGCGCGGGTGTCCTTGGTCGTGCTCGGTGGCGTGACGGACACCAATGGAGTGGCCTTGGTGGCGGCGACGACACCAAAGGTTGACGTGGCCGCTGGCGAGTTGATCAAGGACGCAGCGAAGCTGGTCGGCGGCGGTGGCGGCGGCAAGGGAGATGTCGCGACGGCGGGCGGCAAGAAGCCAGAGATGCTGGACGAAGCGTTGGAGTTGGTGCGGAAGCGAGTCGGGTCGGTCGTTGGCGCCTGACATGCGGGCGCTCGGGTTGGATCTTGGCACCAAGCGGATCGGAGTTGCGACGAGCGATTCCAGTGGATTGATCGCCTCGCCGTTGATGGTTCTCGAACGAAGCGGTGATCGCGCGCGTGACCATCGTGCGATCGCGTCGCTCGTCGTGGAGGAGGAGGCAACGGTCGTCGTCGTCGGTTTGCCGTTGTCGCTGTCTGGTGACGCTGGACCAGCCGCGCAAAGCGTCCTCACTGAAATTCAGGAGATGGCTAGCGTGGTTGGCGTGCCGATCGAAACGTACGACGAACGGATGTCGACCGTGACGGCCAATGAACTGTTGATGGAACGCAAGATGAAGGCGCAAGCTCGTCGGCGAGTGGTGGACAAGGTTGCCGCTGCCGTCATGTTGCAGGCGTGGCTCGACCATCGACGCAATCAGACGGCTTCATGATCGACCCGCTGCTGCGACCGCCGCGTGGAGAACGTGAACTGGTCGACGACTGGAGCGAAGACCCGTGGGATGACCCGCGACGCCTGAACGAGGCCGGTGGAGTGTCGACGGACATCGCGGAACCAATTTCCCTCGAGCGCTATCGCGACGTCCTGCGACTGGTGGCAGTCGTCGTGGTTGCGCTCACGCTGTTGTTCGGCGTCGTTGGCTGGTGGTACCTCCGGCAGGTCAATCCCTCTGGTGAAGCCACTGCGACGGCAACCTTCACGATCAATCAAGGCGACTCATTGTCAGAGGTCAGCAAACGCCTCGAGGACCAAGGGTTCATTTCCAGTGCGGGGGTGTTCCGCTGGTACGTCGCACGCAATGGTGGGATCGAACTTGAGCCAGGCTTCTATTCGTTGCGCGCGAAAGCACACATGGGTGACATCATGGCGATCCTCAACACTCCGCCGTCGATCACGTATTCGAAGGTGACGTTCCCTGAGGGATTCACCATCGCCCAGATCGCGCGACGACTCGAGGACAAGACGATAAGAATCACGGAAGCAGACGTCCTCGCCGCCGTCAGCGATCCTGCGATCGTGGCGAATTTCAAGCCAGATGGCGTCGATTCGCTCGAGGGTTTGCTCTTTCCTGACACGTATCTCGTTTCCGGTGACGAAACGCCGACGCAGGTCATTCAGCGAATGGTGACCTTGATGGAGGACGTCGCGCGAGAAGAGGGTCTCGCGGACTCGCAGTCGAAGGTCGGTTTCTCGCCGTACAAGGTTCTGATCGTCGCCTCGATGATCGAACGAGAGGCGAAGGTTGAGGAGGATCGGGCGAAGATCGCCCGAGTCATCTACAACCGTTTGGAAGCCGGGATGCCGCTCCAGATCGATGCGACGCTGTATTACGGAGCGCCGGAGGGTGCGAGCTTCGCTGATTTGAAGGCGGTTGAAGGACCGTACAACACGTATCTGAAGAAGGGGTTGCCACCGACGCCGATCGCGAGTCCTGGTCGAGCATCGATACGCGCTGCGTTGAATCCTGCGAACAATCCACCTGCATCCGATCCGCTGTGTGCACAGACCCCGAAGCCGTGTCGCTATCTCTATTACGTGCTTGCGGACGCCGATGGACGACACGTCTTTGCGGCGACTCTCGCACAGCACGAAGCCAACGTCGAAGCGGCGCGTGCCGCGGGTCTCCTGCCGTAGGTGGCCATGATCCGCGCAGCAGTCATTGGATCACCAGTCGTCCAGAGTCTCTCTCCAGCGATGCACAACGCGGTGTTCGCCCAACTTGGAATGGATGCGCAGTACGGAGCACTCGATGTTTCTCCGACCGATTTCTCCGCAACGATCGATCGACTTCGTCGCTCGGAGTATGTCGGATTGTCCGTCACGATGCCACACAAGGATGCGGCTTTTCGAGCGTGTGACGAGACGTCGGACGTCGCGCGACGTGTCGGTGCGGTGAACACGATTCACTTTCGCAACGGTGACGTCGTTGGGCACAACACCGACGGCCTGGGCTGTGTCCGATCTCTCGAGCGACACGGTGTTGTCATTGCGGAGAAGCGTTGTGTCGTGCTTGGAGCCGGTGGGTCGGCACGTTCGGTCATCGATGCGGTTGTGGCCGCGGGGGCGCGCGAAGTGGTCGTCGTCAACAGGACGGAGGCGAATGCGAAGCGAGCGATCGAAGGTCTTGCGTCGTGTCGTATCGGATCGACAGATGATGTGTCGGGTTCGGACATCGTGGTCAACTGCACCTCGGTCGGCATGGGGACCGACGAATCACCAGTGTCCAAAAGGGACCTCGATGGTGTGGGCTGCGTCCTTGACGCGGTGTATCACCCACTGCGTACGAGATTTCTCATCGATGCGAGCGCGTCGGGGGCTACGGCGATCGACGGACTGTGGATGCTCGTCTATCAGGCTGTCGAGCAACAGCGACTCTGGTTCGGTCACGAGGTTGACGCACAAGTGATGCGCGATGCCGCACTCGTTGAACTGGCACGAAGGGGCAACGACCCTACGTTGTAGGCATCGCGGTAAATGACCGTAAGTGGGCGAAAGGCCAGCGATAGCCTGAAAGCATGATTCGTTACCTCACTGCGGGTGAAAGCCATGGTCAGGCTCTCGTCGCCGTCGTTGAGGGTCTTCCCGCTGGGCTTCAGGTCACCGCAGAGGACATCCAGGCAGAACTCGGGAGGCGTCGACTCGGCTATGGACGAGGTCCACGGCAGCGCTTCGAGGTGGATGAGATCGAACTTCTTGGCGGCATTCGCCACGGCCGGACGCTCGGTTCTCCGGTCTCGATCTTGATCAAGAACACCGAGTGGTTTCGCAGCGATGTCTGGCACGAAGAGATGTCGCCTGCGCCCGGGGCGACGAAGAAGCCGTTGACCCAGCCACGTCCCGGACACGCCGATCTGTCGGGAATGCAGAAGTACGGGTTCGATGATGCACGCGACGTCTTGGAGCGCGCGAGCGCCCGCGAGACGGCGGCTCGTGTGGCGGCGGGCGCACTCGCCAAACTGCTGTTGCGTGAGATCGGGGTCGACGTGTTGTCGCACGTCATCCAGATGGGTTCGGTTCGTTCGACATCTGCAGCACGTCCGACAATGGCCGACCTCGCAAAGGTCGACGAGTCACCCGTTCGCTGTTTCGACGAAGGTGCGCAAGAGGCGATGATTGCGGAGATCGAGGCAGCTGCCAAGGACGGCGACAGCCTCGGTGGGGTCGTCGAGGTCCTCGCATATGGTCTTCCCGTTGGTCTCGGGAGTTATGTGCACTGGGATCGCAAGATCGACGGTTTGCTGTCGCAAGCGATCATGAGCATCCAAGCGGTGAAGGGCGTCGAGATCGGTGATGGATTCGAAGTGGCCGGTCGACGCGGTAGCGCAGCACACGACCCGATCAGTTGGGACGAGTCGACGAAGAGTTATCGCCGAGAGTCGACGCTCGCCGGTGGAACCGAAGGCGGGATGACAACGGGCGAGTTGCTCGTCGTTCGGGCCGCGATGAAGCCGTTGGCCACCCTCAATCGCCCGACGCTCAAGACGGTCGATACGGCGACGAAGGAAGAGACGGTGAGCTTCAAGGAGCGCACCGACGTCACCGCAGTTCCTGCAATGGGTGTCGTGGCGGAAACCATGGTCGCACTCGTGCTTGCCGCAGAAGCGCAACGAAAGTTCGGTGGCGACTCGGTTCGCGAATTCTCCGCCAACGCTGCGGCGTTTGCCGACAGCCTGAGGTAGTCCGTCGATGGGGGTGTCCCACGACCAAGCCCACAGCACGCGCGTGGTTGTCCTTGTCGGCTTGATGGGTTCGGGCAAGTCGAGCGTCGGACGACGACTCGCACAGTCGATGCGTCTCGACTTCTATGACACCGATGAGATGGTCGCGTCGGCGACGAAGAAGTCGGTGCGTGAGTTGTTCGCAGAGGGCGAATCAGTCTTTCGAAGCCACGAGAGGGACGCCCTGGTCGACGCGCTCGAGCGCGCATCCAAGGGATCGGGTGTCGTGGCGACCGGAGGTGGAGTCGTCACCGTTCCACAGAACGTCGCGGACATCCAACGTCACGCGAGCGCCGTCGTGTGGCTGGATGCAGACGTCGAGGAGCTCGTCGCACGGACGTCGAGCGGGACACATCGTCCACTTCTCGACGGTGGGGCGCGTGGCAAACTTGAAGAGATGCACCGAGAGCGACGCAGTCTGTACGAATCGCTCGCCACATTGAGGGTGTCGACGAAGGGGCGTTCGATCGCCTCGATCACCGAACTCATCGCGACACAACTCGGATCGGTCGCCTGATGGCCCTCCTTCGGGAACGTGTCGAGCTCGGTGAGCGCTCCTACGACGTCGTCATCGGTGACGGTGCACTCAGCGAACTCGGTCAATTGATTCCTTCGTCAGCACGGCGAGCCGTGGTCGTCACCCAGCAGCACCTCCCGGTCAGCGTGCACTCGAAACTCGAAGAGCATGGACTCAAGGTCGCCACGGTCGAAATCGGTGATGGCGAAGAGCACAAGAGTCTCGCCAGCATCGAAAAGATCATGAGGGTCTGTGCCACCCACTCGATGACGCGCGGTGACGTGATCGTCGGGGTCGGGGGTGGAATGGTCACCGACGTTGCGGGATACGCAGCGGCATCGTGGCATCGCGGCATTGCCGTCGTGCACGTGTCGACGACGCTCGTTGGAATGGTGGATGCCGCAATCGGTGGAAAGACGGGTGTGAACATCCCCGAGGGGAAGAATCTCGTTGGCGCATTCTGGCAACCGAGCGGGGTCGTCTGTGACACGTCGACGCTCGCGACGCTCCCCGAACGTGAGCGCCGATGCGGTTACGGGGAGATGGCCAAGTATCACTTCCTGACGGGTGACGACTTGCTGGCGATGGATCTGCCGTCGCGGATTGCTCGTTGTGTGCGGATCAAGGCTGACATCGTGTCCCAAGACGAACGCGAAGGTGGTTTGCGGGCGGTTCTGAACTATGGACACACCCTTGGCCATGCACTCGAAATCGCCACACACTTCTCGCTCGCACACGGGGAGGCCGTGGCGATCGGACTCAAGTTCGCCGCGCTCGTTGGCCATTCACTGGGAAGGATCGACGCCGCACGCGTTGCGTATCACGATGACGTCATCGTGAAGGAGTACGGCCTGTCGATCGCAATGCCCGCGGGCTTGCCGGCGTCCGAGTTGGTGGACCTCATGAAGCGCGACAAGAAGTCGAGTGGCGGGCTCACGTTCATGCTCGACGGTACGCGTGGTGTCGAGATGGTCCGAGACGTGCCCGAGCAAATTGTGCTCGATTGCCTGAAGCTCATGGAAGTACGCTGACTCCATGGCATCGCCGATCGTCGTCGTCTTGAGCGGAGCGAACCTGAACCTGCTCGGTCAGCGCGAACCAGAGGTCTACGGTTCGATGACCCTTGATGATCATCTGGCGTTGGCAAGAAGTGCGGCGAAGGACGCGGGGATCACGCTCGAGCATGTGCAGTCGAACGAGGCGGGAGAGCTCGTCGCCGCGATTCATGCTGCACGCGGAAGGGCGCAGGGGATCATCATCAACCCGGGGGCGTTCACCCACTACGCGTGGAGCCTCCACGATGCGTTGAGTGCTTTCGACGGTGTGGTGGTCGAAGCCCACTTGTCCCAGCCGCAGGCTCGCGAGGCATGGAGGCATACGAGTGTGATCGCGCCAGTCGCCGACGGAACGATCAGCGGGTTCGGTCCACAGACCTATCCGCTTGCCGTGTCGGCAATAGCGACCTTGCTCAAGCGTTAGACGTGACGCGGTTCGCTCCGATCGTCGTTGGCCAACGACTTGATGCGGTTCGAACGCGGCTCGAAGGGGCTGGCCTCGACGCGGTCCTCGTCGGTTCGCTCACGAACATCCGCTACCTCACGGGCTTCACCGGATCTGCGGGCATCGCAGTGGTGACCAAGAGCGGTGGTGTGTTGTGCGTCGATGGGCGATACGGCCAGCAGGCACGTGACCAGCTCGACGGGGCACGGTGTGACCTCGAGATACACGTCGCCAAGACGAGCGCCGAGATGAACCAACATGTTTCGCGCGTCGTCTCGGCGCATTCCAGAGTCGCATTCGATGCACACGAGTTCACGCTGGCCCAATTCGAATCCCTTGGTGGGGGATCCGAGAAGCTGCAGCGTGTCGACGGCTTCATTGGCTCCGTACGAGAAGTCAAGGACGCATCGGAGATCGAACGCATTCGATTCGCTGCGACGTGTGCGGACGAAGCGCTGCGCATCGTTCCCGAACTGATTGGGCAGCGCGTAGCGGTCACCGAGCGCGACGTGCGCGACGAACTCGAGTACGTGATGCGCAGAGCTGGCGCGGATGGGCCGAGTTACGACACGATCGTGGCGAGCGGAGAGAATGCGGCATTGCCGCACCACCGTCCCGGATCGAGGACCATTCGGGACGGGGACACGCTCGTGATCGACGTCGGTGCGCTCGTCGAGGGTTACCACTCCGACATGACGCGCACGTTCCTCATCGGGGAGTGTTCGCCCGTGCTTGAGAAGATGTATTCGACGGTACGGGATGTTCAGCAACAAGCCGTCGAAATGGTTCGCCCCGGAGCTCGCTGCGGCGACATCGACTCGTGGTGCAGGGATGAGTTCGAACGACTCGGAGTCGCAGATCTCGTCGCGCACTCCACGGGTCATGGGGTCGGTCTGTTGATTCACGAGTCACCGTGGTTGAGAGCGGGAGTCGAGGACCAATTGAAGCCTGGCCAGGTGGTGACCGTGGAGCCTGGGCTCTATCGTGTAGGTGTCGGTGGCGTGCGGATCGAGGATCTCCTTGTCGTGACGCAAACCGGACACACCGTCCTCACACACAGCCCAAAGGAATCCCCGTGCCTGCAATCTCCACCAACGACCTGAAGAACGGAATCACCCTCAACCTCGACGGGACTCTCTACACGGTCGTCGAATTCCAGCACGTCAAGCCGGGCAAGGGCGGAGCATTCGTGCGTTCACGCTTGCGCAACCTGCGCAGCGGCAACATGTTGGACCGAACCTTCAATGCCGGCGTCAAGGTCGAACAGGCGATCCTCGAGAAGCGCGACATGCAGTTTCTTTACAAGGATGGAGACGAATACGTCTTCATGGACACCGAGACCTACGACCAGGTCAACATCAAGCCGGTTGCTCTTGGCGAGGCAGCGGACTACCTGATCGAGAATGCCGTGGCGATCATCGCGACCTACGAGGGCGAGATCGTCAGCGTGGAGATTCCGGCGGCCGTCGAACTCGAAATCGCCCAGACCGAACCAGGCATCCAAGGTGACCGCGTCTCCGGTGCCCGCAAGCCTGCGACGTTGCAGACGGGCAAGGTCATCCAGGTTCCTCTGTTCATCAACATCGGTGATCGCGTGAAGGTCGATACGCGTACCGGCGATTACATCACCCGCGTCTAGGGATGGAACCCGGGCGCCGGAATCGGCAACCAGCTCACGATCCGCGCACGGATGCCCGGGAACGTGCATTGCACGTGCTCTATGAAGCTCGCGCCAAGTCGAGTTCGGGTCGCGCGGTCATCGAGGCACAAGTCCTTCCCGTAGACGACATGACCGCAGACATCGTCGGTGGCATCGACGACAACGTCGAGGCGATCGACGCTCGAATTTCGAATCATGCGGTCGGATGGACCTTGACGAGAATGCCCGTCATCGATCTCTCCGTCCTGCGTATGGCGACCTTCGAACTCGTGTATCGCAGGGCGGTACCGACTGGCGTCATCATCAACGAGGCCGTCGAACTGGTGAAGCGATTCTCGACCGATGAATCCCCACGCTTCGTGAATGGGGTGTTGTCGGCGATCGCTCGCGAGGTGCGTCCCGAAGACAAGTAAGTTCCTCTCGTGGTTCGTGAGGTGCGAGTCTCTCCCAGGTGGTGGCTGGTGTGCGCAGTCCTCGTCGGCGCATATGCGGCCCACATGGCGGTAAAGACCGTCGAGATTCACCGCGGACTCGGAACATCTGCGTATGACTTCGGCCTCTACGAGCAGGGGGTCTGGTTGCTCTCGCGGTTCGAGTCGCCCTTCGTCACCTTGATGGGGCGCAACCTCTTCGGAGACCACTCGTCGTTCATCTTGCTCTTCCTCGTGCCCTTCTACTGGTTCGACCCGCCGACGTCGTTCTTGCTCGTCGTGCAGAGTGTGGTGATCGCGCTTGGTGCCGTCCCACTCTTTTGGTACGCCAAGCGCCGGCTGCGGAGTGGTGCTGCGGCGAGCGTGATTGCGCTTGGCTATCTCATTCATCCCGCGGTGGTGTGGACGAACCTGGAGAACTTCCATCCGGACTCCTTCCTCGGTCCACTCGTCGCACTCGTTCTCGTTGCTGCGGCGGAGAAGAGGTGGAGGATCTATTGGGTCGCAGTCGTGCTGGCACTCCTCGTCAAGGAAGACGTGGCCTTCGTCCTCGTGCCAATCGGTGTGTTCGTGGCCTTGCGCGGCGACCGGCGTCGGGGAGTGTTGACCGCTGTGGCATCGCTTGGCGTGATGGCGGTGATGCTTCTCGTCGTCATGCGGTCGTTCACCGGGGTGGCGTTTCGAAATTCGTGGCGCATCCCCTTCGGTGGCGTCGGAGGGTTCTTTCGCACCGTGATCACTCGACCATGGGACGTCGTGGCGCATCTCGTGAGCGATACTCGTCCTCGATACCTCTGGCAAGTGTTTGCTCCCCTTGGATTCGTCGCGGTCTTGGCGCCGAGTGCGCTGATGACGGCTTTGGGTGTCGTCGGCGTGAATCTCGTCAGTACGTTTTGGTATCAGTACCAGGTGCAATACCACTATTCGCTCGTCATCGTTCCATGCCTCGCCTTCGCAACGACCGAGGCATTGTTCCGACTGAAGCTCGAGTTCAGGCGGTCGGTGGTCTGGTTCGTCGCACTGTGTTCGATCGTCTGCGCGTACTTCTGGGTTCCGCTTCCCTTGACGAGCGTCGACTATCAGTCGTGGCCACCGTCGAGTCCGCAGGTCGTGGCGACGGCGGAGATGTTTGCCCTGATTCCGCCAGATGCGTCGCTTGCCGCGTACCACCCGCTCACTGCCCAGCTCGCCCGGCGTCGGGAGATCTATTCGTTCCCGAACCCGTTCCAGCGGTCCCTCTACGGTCCTGATGTGTTTGCCAAGGGAGACCGACTCGCTGCCGCCGACACCGTCCAGTTCGTGATGTTGCCGACCACGCTCAACCCAGATGACCAGGTGTTGTGGGATCGGGAGTCGGGGGCGTTCGAGGAGGTCGGTCGAAACTCGTGGTGGGTTGTCTTCGAGCGTCGGGGCTAGTGCTAGGGTCATCCCCGACATAAGCGAGTCGTTAATCGAACCCCGTGAGGTTCGAACGAAGGGAAGCAGTGTGAGTGGATCAGGACCGTCCGCGGTCACGGTGATGTCGGCTGACGACATCCGTCGGGCAATCAGTCGAATTGCCCATGAAATCGTCGAACGCAATCAAGGCGTGGATGACGTCGTGCTCGTCGGCTTGCAGCGCGGAGGAACCTGGATCGCAGACCTCTTGGGATCTCGTATCGCCGAGATCGAGCCACGTTCAGAGGTCGTCGTCGGAAGACTCGACGTGAGCATGTTCCGTGACGACATCGGGATCAGGCCCGTCGTGCCCGGAGCGGTCAGTGAAATTCCCCGTGACGTGACCGGAGCGGTCGTCGTGCTCGTCGACGATGTGTTGTACACCGGTCGCACGGTTCGCGCGGCACTCGAGGGACTGAATGCGTTCGGTCGTCCGCGAGCGGTACAGCTCGCCGTCCTCGTCGATCGCGGTCATCGCGAGTTGCCGATCAGGCCAGATTTCGTTGGCAAGAACATGCCGACCCATCCCACCGATGAGGTCGACGTGAGTGCCGACGGTGTCGTCGTGATGAACGGGGTCGCGCGATGAAGCACGTTCGCTCGATCACAGAACTGGGGCTTGGCGGCGTGACGCACCTGTTGGATCTCGCGACGCACATGGCAGAGATCAACTCTCGTCCGGTGCCCAAGGTGCCGGCGTTGCGAGGACGCACGGTCGTCAGTCTGTTCCTCGAAGATTCCACGCGGACTCGTCTCAGCTTCGAAACCGCCGCAAAGCGTCTCTCTGCGGAGACCATGAATTTCAGCGTGTCGACTTCGAGCGTGAACAAAGGGGAGAGCTTGCGCGACACCATCGAGACGATCACCGACATGGGCGTTGACGCGTTCGTCGTTCGTCACAAGTCGTCGGGGATCCCGTGGCAGATCGCCCAGTGGACACCAGCCTCGATCATCAATGCTGGAGACGGCGCACATCAACACCCCACGCAGGCACTCGTCGACTGCTACACGATTCGTGAGGCTTTCGGGTGTCGCGACTTGAAGGGGCTGACCATCGCGATCGTCGGGGACATCCGCCACAGTCGAGTTGCCCGAAGCAACGTCGAAGCATTTTCGATGCTCGGTGCGCGGATCGTCCTCGTTGCGCCGTCGACGCTCTTGCCCGACGATTACGCCCACTGGCCGGTCGAGGTGCGCACGGATCTCGATGGGATCCTGGGTGAAGTGGACGTGTTGTACATGCTGCGCCTCCAGTCGGAGCGCATGTCGCAAGGACTCATTCCTCATCTCGGCGAGTACGCAACTCGCTTCGGTCTCACGCCCCGCCGTGTGGCTTCGCTTCGTCCTTCCGCGCGCATCATGCACCCGGGACCGATGAATAGAGGAGTCGAGATGCACGTCGATCCGAGTGAATTGTCGCAGTCGCTGATTCACCGACAGGTGGCCAACGGAGTCTCCGTGCGCATGGCGGTCCTGTTCTCGGCGTTGAATGCCGGCAGCGAGTCGACATCGGTTCTGAAGGAGGTTGCATCGTGAGCGTCGCCTACGTGAACGGTTCGGTGGTGACACGTGAAGGAGTCGTCGCCGCGTCCGTCGTGGTCAGTGACGGTGTCGTCGTTTCCGTCGGTGGGCAAGCGACTGCGGACGAGGTCGTGGACGTGAGTGGCTGTGTGATGATGCCCGGCTTCGTCGATCTGCACACGCACCTGCGTGAGCCCGGGAAGGAGGAGGCGGAGACGATCCTGACGGGGAGCAGAGCCGGTGCTCGAGGTGGCTACACCGCACTCGTCGCGATGCCGAACACCAATCCCGCACAGGACTCGGTGATGGTGGTGGAGTTCGTTCGCGCGCAGGGAGTCAAGGCTGGTTTCGTCGACGTCGTGCCGAGTGGGTGCATCACCGTTGGTCGTCAGGGTGAAGCGCTTGCGCCCTTTGCAGACCTTCGTGGCGTCGGCGTCACGTTGTTCACGGATGACGGCAATGGGGTACAGGACCCGCTCCTCATGCGTCGTGCCCTTGAATATGCCCGCGACCTTGGCATCACGCTCGCCCAACACTGTGAGGTCAGCGCCCTCACCAAAGGTGCCGTCATGCATGAGTGCAGCTGCTCCACCGATCTGGGGCTTCCCGGGTGGCCTGCTCTCGCGGAAGAGTTGATGGTGCATCGTGACATCGAACTCGTTCGACTGACCGGAGCGAAAATGCATTTCTTGCACCTGTCCACGGCGCGTAGCGTGGAGTTGGTGCGACGGGCAAAGCAAGATGGGCTGCCCATCACAGCTGAGGTCACCCCGCACCATCTCTCGTTGACGAGTGAATTGCTGCGTTCATTCGATTCGACCTTCAAGGTGAATCCACCATTGCGCACGATGGGTGACATCGACGCGCTGAAGGAAGGAGTGCTCGATGGCACCATCGATGCCATCGCCACGGATCACGCTCCGCATGTGCGCAGGGAGAAAGAGCTTCCGCTCGATCAAGCACCGCCAGGAATGATCGGCTTGGAGACCGCTCTCGGAGTCGTGCAGGCAGAGTTGAACCTGAGTCCCGAGCGATTGGCTCAGGTCATGTCGATCAACCCGGCGCGGATCGCGAACCTGCCGAACCATGGTCAGTACATCGCGCAAGGATCACCGGCGAATTTCTGCGTCGTCGATTTGAACGCGACATGGTCGATCGATGGGTACGCATTCGAGAGCAAGAGCTCCAACTCACCCTTCGGCGGCAAGTCACTGCGCGGCAAGGTGCGACACACCGTCCTTCGTGGGAAACGGGTCGTGGCTGATGGCGAGGTGATCAAGTGAGCATTCGCGAAGGTGCGCTCGTTCTCTCCAATGGAGAGGTCTTTGAAGGTGAGTTGTTGGGTGCGCCGACGGATGCGGTGGCGAGTGGTGAGGTCGTGTTCCACACGGGACTCACCGGATACCAAGAAGTGATCTCCGATCCCTCGTATGCGGGCCAGATGGTCACGTTCACGACTCCGCACATCGGAAACTACGGCTCCACCCCGCTCGACGATGAGGCTCGCAAAGTTCACGCACGTGGAGTGATCGTGCGCGAGTTTGCGCGTCGGCGAAGCAACTGGCGAAGCGACAACGACCTCGATGCGTATCTCGCCGCGCATGGCATCCAGGGAATCGGTGGGATCGACACCCGACGTTTGACACGAATCCTGCGCGACACCGGCGCCATGCCAGGAGCCTTCGGTGCTCGTGGGGTAGATGAACTGTTGTCCATCGCTCGCGCCGAAGTTGGCACGAGCGGGGTCGACTTGGTGGCACAGGTGACGACACCGAAGCCGTATGACGTCGGTTCGGGTCGATTCAAGGTGGTTGCCTTCGACTTCGGCATCAAGTCGACGATCTTGTCGTGCCTCTCGGAGATCGCGACCGTCCGGGTCGTACCTGCGAGTACGACGGCAGAGGAAGTGCGCGCGATGGCGCCAGACGGAGTCTTCCTCTCGAACGGTCCTGGCGATCCCGAGGTCGTCGCTGGTGCTCCGCAGACCATCCGCACGCTCGTCGAAGGCGGGACCGCCGTGTTCGGTATCTGTCTCGGTCATCAGTTGTTGTCCCTCGCGCTCGGCGGCAAGACCTTCAAGTTGCCCTTCGGTCATCACGGTGCCAACCATCCGGTGCGCAACCTGCGCACGGGAAGAGTGGAAATCACGAGCCAGAATCACAACTTCTGTGTCGATCCGCAGTCGTTGCGTGACATCGCGGAAATCACGCACACCAATTTGAACGATCAGACCAACGAAGGAATGAAGGTCGTCGGGCACCGAGCCTTCAGCGTGCAGTACCACCCGGAGGCCGGTCCTGGTCCACACGACAGTCGGTACTTGTTCGCCCAGTTCGCCGATCTGATGGACGGTCGCTGATGCCCAAGCGCAACGATCTGAAGACGATCCTCATCATCGGGTCTGGGCCGATCGTCATCGGTCAGGCCTGCGAATTCGATTACTCGGGCACCCAGGCGTGTCGCGTCCTGCGCGAAGAGGGTTATCGCGTCGTGCTCGCCAACTCGAATCCGGCGACGATCATGACCGACCCGGACTTTGCGGACCGGACCTACATCGAGCCACTCACCGTCGAGGTGTTGAAGGCGATCATCGAACGCGAGAAGCCAGACGCCGTGCTTCCGACACTCGGTGGCCAGACGGCACTGAACTTGGCGATGGCGCTCCATGCAGCGGGGGTCGTCGGTCATCCGGGGACGCCGGAGCTCATCGGTGCGAACGCAGAGGCCATCGCCACTGCGGAGGACCGCGACAAGTTCAAGCAGGCGATGATCGAGATCGGGCTCAGCGTTCCGCGCAGTGGCATCGCACATTCGATGGCCGAGGCAGACACGGTGCTGGCCGAGATCGGACTTCCGGTCATCATCCGTCCGGCGTACATCCTCGGTGGTCGCGGGACTGGAATCGCGCACACGAAAGAGCAGTTCGTGTCGGTGGTGTCGAACGGACTCAGCGCGTCGCCGATCAACGAGGTGCTGATCGAATCGTCGATTGCGGGCTGGAAGGAATACGAACTCGAGGTCATGCGTGACCGCGCCGACAACTGCGTGATCATCTGTTCGATCGAAAACGTCGACCCGATGGGCGTGCACACTGGCGACTCGATCACCGTCGCGCCCGCAATGACCTTGTCGGACGTCGAGTATCAGCAGATGCGTGACGCGGCATTCGCCTGTATCCGACGAGTGGGCGTCGAGACCGGTGGATCGAACGTGCAGTTTGCGGTGAACCCGGAGACTGGTGAACAGGTCGTCATCGAGATGAATCCGCGAGTGTCCCGTTCGTCCGCACTTGCGTCGAAGGCGACGGGATTTCCGATCGCCAAGATCGCAGCGAAGCTCGCCGTGGGGTACACGCTGGATGAGATTTCCAACGACATCACCAAGAAGACCCCCGCAAGTTTCGAGCCGACGATCGACTACGTGGTCACCAAGGTTCCGCGCTGGGCGTTCGAGAAATTCCCTGGAACTCCTGGTGTGCTCGGCACTCAGATGCAAAGTGTCGGTGAATCGATGGCGATCGGTCGCACGTTCACGGAGAGCCTGCAAAAGGCACTGCGCTCGCTCGAAAACGGTCACTTGGGACTCAACTGCGATCCCTCCGAAGACGCGTATCGATCACGGTCGGACGACGAGATGCTGGCGATGATCAAGGTGCCGACGCCCGAGCGTCTGTTCCAAGTGGGCGAGTGCCTGCGCCGCGGGATCGCGCTCGAGACCGTATATGACGCGTGCAAGATCGACCCATGGTTCCTCGACCAGATGTCGATGATCATCGAGGAACGCCATCACCTTGCTGGTCTCACCCCGGCATCCCTCACGTCGAGCCAGTGGCGCCGAGCCAAACGGTTGGGCTTTGCCGATGCACAGCTCGCGCACTTGTGGAAGACCCCAGAGGCAGAGGTCCGGCGTCTCCGAATCGCGGCAGGGGTGCTGCCGACCTACAAAGCCGTCGACACGTGCAGCGCGGAGTTCTCTGCACAGACGCCGTATCACTATTCGACTTATGAAGACGAGACCGAAGTGCGACCAGCGGACAAACCGCAGGTGATCATTCTCGGCAGCGGACCGAACCGCATCGGCCAAGGCATCGAGTTCGACTACTGCTGTGTGCATGCGAGTTTCGCATTGCGCGACGCAGGTTTCGAGACGATCATGGTCAACTGCAACCCGGAGACGGTGTCGACGGACTACGACACGTCGGACCGGTTGTACTTCGAGCCGCTCACGCACGAAGACGTGATGAACGTGATCGAGGCTGAAGTTGCCACTTCTGGCCGCGAGCCGCGCGTGATCGTCGGTCTTGGTGGTCAAACGCCACTCAAGCTCGCAGGGAAGATCCCGGCGCACTTGGTCGCCGGTACGTCTCCCGCATCGATCGACCTCGCGGAAGACCGTGAAAAGTGGAATGCGTTGTGTGCGTCGCTCGACATCGAGCAGCCGCCTGGCGGAACGGCGCTCACCGTTGACGAGGCGCTGGCAGTCGCGGGTCGAGTCGGCTATCCCGTACTGGTTCGTCCGAGTTACGTGCTCGGCGGTCGTGCGATGCAAATCGTGCACGACGAGGCGCACCTGCGACGAGCAATGGCGGAAATGGCTGCTGCGGGAACGCTCGGACGGGAGGGTGGTCTGAGTGCCGAGCGACCGGTGTTGATCGATCGATTCCTGGATGATGCGACGGAAGTGGACGTTGACGCGATCCGAGATGCAACGGGCGAGGTGCTGATCGGCGGTGTGATGGAGCACGTCGAAGAAGCGGGCGTGCACTCGGGGGACTCGGCGTGCGCGATACCGCCGCCGACGCTCGAGTCGTGGATCGTAGAGATCATCGAGTCGTACACCAAGACGATCGCCAACGCTCTCGACGTGCGGGGTCTCATCAACGTGCAGTTCGCCGTCGCGGGGAGCAAGGTGTACGTCATCGAGGCCAACCCGCGCGCCAGCCGCACCGTTCCCTTCGTCGCCAAGGCGACCGGGGTGCCTCTCGTCAAAGTCGCCTCGCGGGTCATGCTCGGAGCGACGCTCGCAGAGCTGCGTGCGTCTGGTCTGCTCCTTGCGCCGGTGAACAACGGTCACGTCGCGGTCAAGGAAGCAGTGTTGCCCTTCAACAGATTCCCCGAGGTCGACACCGCGCTCGGACCGGAGATGCGTTCGACGGGTGAGGTGATGGGGATCGACACGACGTTCGGGCGGGCGTTCATCAAGGCGGAGTCGGCTGCAGGCAACGAGATCCCCACGACGGGGACGGCGTTCTTGTCACTCAACGATCGTGACAAGCCGATGGGCCTCGCGGTCGCCAAGCGTCTGCGAGAACTCGGCATGGGAATCGCTGCGACTCGGGGCACCGCGGAGTATCTGAAGAAGTTCGGTCAGGAAGTGGACCGCGTCGTCGGCAAGGTGTCGGAGGGAGCGTCGTCGGCAGATGATGATGCCGTGGAGTTGATCAAGCGCGGCGAGATCGCCCTCGTGATCAACACGCCGCGAGGGCGTGGCTCACACCGCGACGGTGAGGCGATTCGCAAGGCGGCCAACATCTGTCGCGTGTCGTCGGTGACGACCATCAATGCGGCACTCGCGGCGGTGCAGGGTCTCGTCGAGCAGCGCCAGCGCGCGCTCGGCGTCAAGTCCTTGCAGGAGTATCACGACCGATCGTGACGACGATGGGCGAGGTGCGCATCGGGTCGGTGTCGTTACGGCATCCGGTGATGACCGCATCGGGAACCGCTGGGTACGGAATCGAACTCGGGCGTTACCTCGATCTGTCGAGCCTTGGTGCCGTGGTCGTGAAGTCGCTCGCGCACTTTCCGTGGGAAGGAAACCCTGCTCCACGGCTTGCTCCGGTTCCTGGAGGAATGCTGAACGCAGTGGGACTGCAAGGTCCTGGGATCGCCGAGTGGATCCGCCATGGTCTCGTCGACCTCGAACGTGTCGGTGCGCGCGTGGTGCTGAGCGTGTGGGGATTCCGCGTCGAGGACTACGTCCGTGCCGCCGAACTCATCGCGCCGATTGCGAATCGCTTGACGGCCGTCGAGGTCAACTTGAGTTGCCCGAACATCGACCACGGCTCAGACGGCTCGTCGCACGAGATGTTCGCTCACGATGCCGATCTCATTGGAGCGATCCTCCGCGGGATGAGCACTGTGGGGGTGCCGCTGTGGGCCAAGCTCAGTGCGAACACGACCGAACTGGTCGCGATGGCCCGTGCGGCTCGGGATGCAGGCGCCGATGCGGTGACCCTCATCAACACCATGCGCGGGATGTCGCTCGTCGAGGGAGGTCGACGAGCATCGTTGGGGAAGGGTGCAGGCGGACTGTCGGGGCGGGTGATTCATCCGATCGCAGTACGTGCGGTCTATGAAGTGCATGCGGAGCTGCCCACACTTCCGATCGTTGGAGTCGGTGGTGTGACGAACGGCCATGAAGCACTCGCGATGATGGCGGCGGGGGCAAGTGCAGTGCAGGTTGGCACGGCGACGTTCGCCGATCCGAGAGCATGTGCACATGTTCGTGACGAACTGAACGACCTCGCGCGACGCGAGGGAGTAGGGAACTGGTCATCACTCGTCGGTCGCGCGCACGGAGGCAGTTCCCGCTGAGGGTGCGGGAGTAAACTAACCAAATGGCAAGTGGCGCAACGCTCGACATCGATGCGCTGCGACGCGGACTGGGGGAGATCCAGCGCGATCTTGCAGCCGGAGTCGTCTCGTTGCGGTCGGTGTTCGAGTCCACGGATTCAACTGCAACGTATCTGTATGTCGTCAAGGCGCTCGAGAACGTTCCCGGCATCGGCAAGGTTCGGGCGCGCGCCATCCTCGCTGAAGTTGGCGTTGGTGAACACGTTCACTGTGGAGATCTGAACGACGCTCAGCGTCGAGCGATCCTGGAACGAAGCGAGAGTCGTTCGTGAGCGACGGCCTCATCATCGTTGTCTCTGGCCCGGGTGGTGTCGGCAAGAGCACGATCGTCGAGGCCCTCGTCAAGCGCGACCCACGATTGTGGCTGTCTCGATCCTGGACGACCCGCGATCGTCGACCTGGTGAGTCGGCCGATGCGTATCGATTCGTCACGCGAGAAGAGTTCCAGCGTCGCATCGACGAGGGTGGCTTCCTCGAGTGGACGGAGTTCATCGGCAACTTCTACGGCACGCCGTCACCTGAGCCGCCGAGTGGCTCGGACATCGTGCTCGAGATCGAAGTGGATGGGGCACAGCAGGTCAAGCGTCAGCACCCTCAGGCGCTCCTCATCTTCGTGCTGCCACCAACACGCGAGGAACAGCGCAGCCGTCTCGTCGGAAGAGGGGATGCCGATACCAAGGTGCACGAGCGCCTGCGGAAGGCCGAGGAAGAAGAACCAGTCGGGCGCGCCTTGGCCGACCACGTGATCGTCAACGACGACTTGGATGCCACCATTGCCGAAATGCTGGCGCTCATCAGCGATGAACGGGCCCGCCGCCGCAGATAGAGTGCTCTCCGGCCCTGCGGGCCGATTTCGCGGCGAAAGGACAGCCATGACCGGTGACGACACGATGATGAACCCGACCCTCGAGGGTCTGATGGACAAGACGCACTCGAAGTTCGCCCTCGTCACGTTGTCCGCCCGTCGTGCACGCGAGATCAATTCCTACTTCAACCAGCTCGGTGAAGGCCTCGGCACGATGGTTCCGCCGCAGGTCAGCTCGACGTCGCGCAAGCCGCTGTCGATCAGTTTCGAAGAGATTGCCGCCGAGAAGATCAAGAGCGTTCCGCTGTCGGTCTACGAGGAACTCGAGGCCGAACTCGACGCAGAAATGCTCGATGCTGCAGTGGACGAAGTCATCGCCGAGTCGACCGAGGCCGAAGCACCTGCGGTCGAAGCCGACGCACCAACCGAATAGGTCCATCACCAGGCGCTCGATCATGACGGCGCTATCGGGAAAGAACGTCGTTCTCATCGTCTCCGGTGGGATCGCGGCATACAAGTCCGTCGAGGTGTGTCGACGCATGGTCGACATGGGTGCGCACGTTGCGCCGATCATGACGAGCGATGCCGAACACTTCATCGGCAAGACGACGTTGTCCGCTCTTGCCTCCGAACCAGTGCGAACGACGCTGTGGGACGACGCTGATCCAATTCCGCATACGCGACTCGCGCAACGTGCAGACCTCATCGTGGTGGCACCAGCGACGGCTCGCCTGATCGGCTCCTATGCAGCCGGCATTTCGAGCGACATGGCAGTGGCAACGCTGATCGCGACACGTGCACCCGTGCTGGTGTGTCCAGCAATGCACACCGAGATGTGGGAACACGCGGCAGTCGCCGACAACATCGCCACGCTTCGTCGTCGAGGTGTGTCGATCCTTGAGCCATCGGTCGGTCGACTCGCCGGCGGCGACGTCGGCGCGGGCAGACTCGCCGACCCCGAGCGAATCGTCGCCGAGGTCGAACGACTCTTGTCGCCGGGAGACCTTTCGGGGCTGCACGTGGTCATCTCCACCGGTGGAACTCGGGAGCCGATCGATGCGGTGCGAGTGATCGCCAATCGTTCGTCGGGCAAGCAGGGGATCGCGCTCGCTCGCGAGGCCGTTGCGCGTGGCGCGAAGGTCACGTTGGTGTCGACGGTCGACGTCGAGAGCCAGCCAGCGTTGGACGTCGTCGACGTCGAGACCGCAGACGAGATGCGCGAAGCGATGGTGCGCTACGCCTCCGGCGCCGACGTGATCGTGATGGCGGCCGCCGTGGCCGACGTGCGTCCTGCTCGCGTTGCCGATGGAAAGCTCAAGAAGAACCCAGCGACCGGTCAGATCGAGGGGCTGAGTGCCATCGATCTCGAACCAACGACGGACATCCTTGCCGAGCTCGGTGCGTCGCGAAAGGGTGGCCAGACGCTCGTCGGATTCGCTGCAGAAACGTCTGACTTGGTGGCCAATGCCACCTCGAAGTTGGAGCGAAAGGGCGTGGACCTGATCGTTGCCAACGACGTGTCGAAGCCGGGTGTCGGCTTTGGGCACGGTACCAATGCCGTGACGCTGGTCGCACGGGACGGGCGGACCCGTGAGGTCGCCTTGGCCGACAAGCGCTCGATTGCAGGTGAGATCCTCGATGAGGTGGTTCGGATCCGAGGGTCGCGGGCGAACTAGTCTTTCTTCGTTGTTGCGGGCACCCGCCTGCACGAACGCAGGAGACGCCGTGAGAAAATTCACCTTCACTTCCGAGAGCGTGACCGAAGGTCACCCGGACAAGATGGCCGACCAGGTGTCGGATGCCGTCTTGGATGCCATCTTGACCGAGGATCCGAATGGCCGCGTGGCCTGTGAGACGTTGCTCACGACCGGTCTCTGTGTCGTCGCAGGTGAAATCACCACCTCGGCATACGTGGACATCCCCAAGCTCGCTCGCGAAGTGATCAAGGACATCGGCTACGACAACGCGCTCTACGGGTTCGACGGCAACACGTGCGGCGTCATCGTGTCGATCGACGAGCAGAGTTCGAACATCGCGCAAGGCGTCGACAAGAGCGAAGAGACTCGCTCGGGGAAGAGCGCAGAAGACCGCCTCAACACCCAGGGCGCCGGCGACCAGGGAATGATGTTCGGCTACGCGTGCAACGAGACCAAGGAACTCATGCCGTTGCCGATCTGGGTTGCACATCGCATGGCCGAGCGCCTCGCTGACGTTCGCAAGTCGGGAGCGATCCCATACCTTCGTCCCGACGGCAAGACCCAGGTCACCTTCGAGTACGAAAATGGCAAGCCCGTTCGCCTCTCGACCGTCTTGATCTCGACCCAGCACGCTGATGGCACTCCACGCGACACCGTGATTCGTCCGGACCTCATCGAGCAGGTGATTCGCCCGGTGATCCCCAAGGAGTTCGCGGGTGACAACTACGACGTGCACATCAACCCGACGGGAGAATTCGTGAAGGGTGGACCACACGCCGACACCGGTCTCACCGGTCGCAAGATCATCGTCGACACGTACGGCGGAATGGGCCGCCACGGTGGTGGTGCATTCAGCGGCAAGGACCCCTCCAAGGTGGACCGTTCGGCTGCGTACGCAGCTCGTTGGGTCGCCAAGCATGTGGTCGCTGCAGGTGCTGCCGAGCGTTGCGAAGTCCAGGTCGCCTATGCCATCGGTATGGCCCAGCCGATCAGCATCCTCGTGGAGACGTTCGGAACGAACACGGTCGACGAAGTCGCCATCGAAAAGGCGGTCCGCGAGGTCTTCGACCTGCGACCTGCCGCGATCGTGCGCGATCTCGACCTCAAGCGACCGATCTATCGCAAGACCGCCGCGTACGGTCACTTCGGTCGCGAGCGTTCGGAGTTCACCTGGGAGAACTTGAGCAAGCTCACCGAGTTCGCCTCCGCGCTGAAGCTCAAATAGCCGTCGCCGGGTGATCGGCGTACGCCCTCACCGTATGGTGGCGTCGTGATCGTTCGAGTCTTGCCCGACGTGTCGGGAATCGACAAGGTCTTCGATTACCGCGTCCCGGAATCACTCTCCGGTTCGATCGACGTGGGCGACGTCGTGCGAGTTCCGCTGCATGGTCGAAGCGTCGCAGGCTGGGTGCTCGAGGTGTTGGGTGACGATCAGTCCGCACACCTCGACAGGATCCTGGACGTCTCCAAGTGGTCGAGTAAGGGTCCACGAGTGGAGGTGATCGAGCTCGCTCGCTGGGCATCGTCACGTTACGCAGGTCGACTGCGGAGCCTCCTCTCGCCGGCAAGTCCCGGCAAGAACGTGTCGTCACTTCCTGCTGCGCACTACGGCAAGGTGACGATCCCGGACTCCGGCGTTGACGATGGTGCCGCACGCGCAGTTGCGCGACCCGGTCTGACGCTCCTCGTGCGCGGTCCACTCGTCGATCTGACGAAAGTCGTCGCTGGAGTGCTTCGAGCCGGTCCGACCATCGTCGTGATGCCGACGCACTCACGTGCTCGTGGACTCGCTGCAGCAATGAGGCGTCTTGGTTTCACGACCGCGGTGTACCCGGACGAGTGGGC
The DNA here is from genome assembly GCA_036804285.1 of Ilumatobacteraceae bacterium. Classification (GTDB taxonomy): domain Bacteria; phylum Actinomycetota; class Acidimicrobiia; order Acidimicrobiales; family Ilumatobacteraceae; genus UBA3006. Next base: position 17,397 of record DAIRSS010000004.1, on the reverse strand, counting down.
TCGTGCGTCGGGTGGGGTGGACATCGTCATCGGTGCTCGCGCGACGGTGTGGGCATCGGTTCCGAAGGTTGCCTCGCTGCTCGTGGTCGACGAGCACGATGAGACTCATCAGGAAGAGCGCATGCCGACGTGGAGCGCGCGGGAAGTCGCAATCGAACGGGGTCGGCAAGCCGGAATTCCCGTCATCTTCACGTCGGCGGTACCGAGCTGCGTCGCGGCCCATGTTGCGGGAACTGTCGACGCACTCGATGATCGATGGGGGACGAGCTGGCCACAGATGGTCGTGCTCGACAGGACGCGAGACGAGCGATGGGGCTCGTCATTGCTGTCGAGCGAAGTGATCGAGGCGTTGCGAGATTCACAGCGTCGAGTCGCATTGATCCTCAACACGAAAGGAAGAGCCCGCCTGATTGCGTGTGGGTCGTGTCGCCGAGTGGTGCGGTGCACTTCGTGCGATGGCGCGATGGGAATGAACGACGACGGACGGCTCGTGTGTCAGCGGTGCGCGGTCTCGCGCCCAGGGGTCTGTGCGGAGTGCGGCTCGTTGAAGATGGCGCTCGTGCGACAGGGTGTGGCGCGGGTGCACGAGGACGTCGCCAAGGCCGCTGGAGTTGCACTCGACGAAGTTGCGATGGTGACCGCGGGTGGATCGCTCGATGAGCTTTCTCATGAGCACCGCTTGATCGTCGGAACCGAAGCCGTCTTGCACCGCACCCGAGATCTCGACGACGTCGTTCTCCTCGATATCGACGCAGAACTCTTGGCGCCGCGCTATCGCGCGGCTGAATCTGCAATGGCCTTGATTGCGCGTTCCGCATGGGCGGTATCGCGGAGTGCAAAGGGTCCGAGGGTGCTGGTGCAGACTCGAGACGCCACCCATCCCGCCCTGCGTGCGCTCGTCAACTCCGACATCAAGTCGTTCGTCGATCACACGACCGATCAGCGTCGGGCGCTCGACTTGCCGCCGTTCTCATCGCTCGTGCAACTGAGTGGTGAAGGAGTCGGACGGGCAGAGGAGGCCTTGCGTCAGGACATGCTCGTGCAAGTTGCCCGAGTGGATGACGAAACAATCCTCGTGAAGGCGTCGACTGATGCTCAGTTGGACGAGTCGCTGGACGCTGCGGGGATCGGCGCTGGTGGCGACGTCAGGGTCGCCAGAGATCCGCTTCGGGCGTAGGAGTCACGCCGAGCACTCGAAAGCCACGTTTGCTCGTTGCGCGATCGACGTTGCACCCGCGTTCGGAGAGCCAAACCGACAGTGAATCCGCCCCGAGGTTCCGGTTCACGACGAGCCATGCAGTTGCCCCCTTGGACAAGCGGCTGAGCCACGTCGCAAGCAGCCGATGGAGTTCCTCTTTGCCGATGCGAATGGGTGGATTCGACCAGATCACGTCAAAGGTGAGGTGTGGATCAATGTCGGTGTCGAGGCTGCAGGACACGTTGCTGAGTCCGTTGCGTTGGGCGTTCAGGCGGCAGAGTTCGACGGCCCGAGGGTTGACGTCGATGGCGTGCACCGTTGCTTCAGGTGACCTGGTGGCAAGTGCCAACGCGATCGCGCCGGTGCCGCAGCCCAGATCGAGGAGGTTGCCACGTACTGGTGGTCGGGGAACGGCATCGAGGAGGACTTCTGTTCCCGCATCAAGACCCTTGCGTGCGAAGACACCACGATCAGTGGCGATCGTCAACACACGACCTTCGACGGTGAACCGGTAGGACGACTTCGGCTCGTCACCCGACGGTGGAGTGGGGCTGAAGTAATGGTCGGTTCCCATTGCGTGGATAGCCTTACACGCAATGGCTGAGCAGGCGAACATCCCACCCGAGCAGGGCACGATCAGGGTCTTTGGTGACCCCGTCTTGGAGCAGGTTGCGGCGCGAATCGACAACGTCGACGGCAAGTTGATCTCGCTCGCCGAGGACATGTTTCGCGCGATGTACGAGGCGCCGGGTCTCGGGCTCGCCGCGCCGCAAATCGGCATCCAACGACAGATCTTCGTGTGGGACATCGATGACAATCCTCAGGCGATCATCAATCCGACGATCGTCGAGTCGTCGGGCGAGTGGGTCTACGACGAGGGCTGCCTGTCCATCCCGGGAATGTACGTCGAGATGTTGCGCCCGCGGCGGGTTCTCGTGCGAGGCATCTCCCTTGATGGCGATGAGGTCGAGTTCGAGGCAGACGAGCTCTTGGCTCGCCTCTTCCAGCACGAAATCGACCACTTGAACGGCGTCCTCATGTTCGATCGCATGACACCCGACCAGCGCACCGAGGCGCTGAAGGTGTACGAGGCGCGCGACGTCAGACCGACTGCGGAGCCGATTCACCTGCGGTTGTCGTGACGATGCTCGCTCCGATGCCGAGCGGCACCCCGAAGCGAATCGTCTATGCCGGCACACCGGAAATTGCCGTCGGGCCCCTGCGCGCGCTGCATGAGGCGGGCTTCGAGATCTCCTGTGTACTCACCGGAGTCGACAAGCGTCGAGGACGTGGTGGTGAGACGACCCCGAGTCCGGTGAAGATTGTCGCCCGCGAGTTGGGCATCCCAGTCGTTCATCAGGTTGGTGATCTCATCGCGCACGCCGGCCCGGACACCCTCGGTGTCGTCGTTGCGTATGGGGCGCTGATCCCTCACGACGTGTTGGGCGTGATTCCGATGGTGAACGCGCATTATTCGCTGCTGCCGCGATGGCGCGGTGCGGCTCCGGTCGAGCGCGCCATCCTCGCAGGAGACGATTCGACCGGGGTGTGCATCATGCGAGTCGTCGATGAATTGGATGCCGGAGAAGTGTTTGCCCGTCAGGAAGTGTCAATCAACGATGGTGAGACGGCCGATGAACTGAGGGTTCGCCTTGACGCGGTCGCACGCACGCTTCTCGTCGACACGTTGCGAAGAGGTGAGTGGTCTGGTGTACCTCAAGCGGGTGAGGTGGTCTATGCGCGCAAGATCACGTCTGTCGATCGACGAATGACGTGCGAGGACGCTGCGCTGGAGACGCGCCGGATTCGAATCGGTGGCGCATTCCTGTCGGTTGCCGGTCAGCGTCTCAGAGTCCTCGAGGGCATTGCAACTGACACTGCGCTTCCGGCGCGCACAATCACGCTCCACGACGAGCGCGTCATGCTGGGGTGCGTCACGGGTTCGGTCGTTTGCGAGAAGGTTCAACCGGAGGGGCGATCGGCGATGGAGGCAGTCGCCTGGTGGCGTGGCCATCGTGGCCCCGACACACTGGTGGTCGATGATGACTGACGCAGCACTACGGACAGGGATCGTGGTCGAGTTCAACGACCATGTCGGATTGGGTCAGATCGAGAGCGACGGAGAGCAGTTCTTGTTCCACTGCGTGGAGATCGTCGATGGAACGCGGACGATTTCGGTGAACACTGAGGTGACGTTCGTCCCCGTCATCCGATTCGGGAAGCGTGAGGCGAGCGCAGTCCAACCGGTGCGCTCGACGACTGCTTAGGCGCCAGTTCCCTTGATCTGAACGAACGCCAAGCGAATGTTGGCGAGGGCATCGGCGAGCGTGGAGTGTTCGTCACCGAGTCGCGAACCGAGACCTTCCACGACGCAGGCCACCGCATCGATCGCGAGGGCTGCATCGGCGAGTCGTGGTGGCTGGGCCGACAAGTGGATGGCAGCGAGTTCATAGAGACCCATCACGTGGTTGACGACGACGACGTTGGCCGGCACCTCGCCGATTCGTTGGCGGGCCTCGGCCAGCGCCTCTTGGGCGTCATCGATCTGGTCGGTTGGGTCGGTGGGATCCACGTTCATCGTGGCTACGATATTGGGCGAAGTGGAGGACCCGTCCTCCCACCTAACCACAACAATTCCTATCCATTGGCTTGTCGGCCAACACGGAGGGTGAGTGCGTCTGGGTCTTTGCGAAGGGCTCTACGGAGCCGTGCGCTGAGGCTCGTCGCCCGCGCCCGTGAAGTTCGACAAGTCGCCACAACCAGGAGGCGACGCCACTTGCACAGAAGAGTACGGCCATAGCACCGCCAGTTCAGGAACCACGGTTCAACGACCGAATTCGCGCACGCGAAGTTCGTTTGGTTGACGCCGACGGTTCCCAAGTTGGCATCGTCAGCATCGCAGAGGCCTTGGAGCGTGCACGAGCAGCAGATCTCGATCTCGTCGAGGTTGCGGCTCAAGCAAGCCCACCCGTGTGTCGCATCATGGACTACGGGAAGTTCCGATACGAGGAATCTCAGCGACTGAAGGAATCCCGCAAGAAGACCGTCCAAATCACCATGAAAGAGGTGAAGTTCAAGCCGAAGATCGGAAAAGCCGACTTCGACACGAAGGTTCGCCACATGCAGCAGTTCCTCGCAGAGGGACACAAGGTGAAGGTCACGTTGCAGTTCCGAGGACGAGAGGTTGCACACCCAGAGCTCGGCAAGAAGATTCTCGATGCAGTCATCGAGCAACTTGGCGAGACGGCACGAGTCGACACACACGCTCGACTCGAGGGTCGCAACATGACGATGGTCTTGTCACCTGAGAAGAAGGCAGCGCCGAAGAAGAAGTCCGACAACAAGCCACAGGAAGCACCCGCGACCGAGGCCCCAGACAGCACACGACAAGAGCAATAGGAGAGACACGACATGCCAAAGATGAAGACATCGAAGACCGCAGCCAAGCGGTTCAAGAAGACCGGCACGGGCAAGCTGCGCCGCCAGCAGTCGATGCGTCAGCACTTGTTCGAGCACAAGCCCTCGACCCGCACGCGCCGTCTCGACGGTGCAGTGGACGTCCACTCGGGCGACGTGAAGCGAATCAAGCGCCTCTTGGGCGAGCGATAGACCGACAGCGATCTGACATCAACGACGAAAGGACGATGACATGGCACGAGTAAAGCGCGCAGTACACGCAAAGAAGAAGCACAAGGCGATCCTGGAGAAGGCCAAGGGTTACTACGGTGACCGCAGCCGCACCTTCCGTTCCGCCAACGAACAGGTCCTCCACTCGGGGCAGTACGCGTTCCGCGACCGCCGCGCGAAGAAGGGCGAGTTCCGCAGCCTGTGGATCCAGCGCATCAACGCCGGATGCCGCCAGAACAATTTCTCCTACAGCCGCCTGATCGCGGGTCTGTCGAAGGCCGGAGTCGAAGTGGATCGCAAGATCCTCGCCGACCTCGCGGTCAACGACGCTGCCGCGTTCGCCAAGCTGGTGGAAACTGCAAGGGGAGCGCTCGTCTGAACGACGCGTTCCTTTCTTTTTCACATCCACGAGTTCAACGACTGCGGCGCCTCATCGGGCGCCGCAGTGCTCGTTTGGAGGAAGGTCTATTCGTCATCGAAGGTCCGACGCTCATCGCGGAGGCCATCTCGGCGGGGTGGGAGATCGAGGAGATCTTCACGAACGACAAGGGGATCGCGTTCCCCGGAACCGACGCGGAGGTCTTCGCCCTTGCGCGCGGCGTACTCGAGCGAGTCGCCGACACCCAGTCCCCACAGCCTGCTCTTGCGATCGCAAAGCGGACCCTTCGCACGTGGAGTCCATCACCATCTGACTGGGTCGTGTGGTGCGAATCGGTGAGCGACCCAGGCAATCTCGGCACCATCTTGCGTTCCGCCGAGGCCTTCGGCGCGTCGGCGGTGATGCTGAGCGAAGGCAGTGTCGACCCGACGAATCCAAAGGTCGTGCGATCCTCTGCTGGCGCGGTCTTTCACCTTGCGATCGTGGAAGGAGCGTCGTTGGACGACGTTCGCAAGAAGGGCTATCGCATCGTCGGAACCTCGTCGCACGACGAAGGTCGTTCGGTCTCGCTCGACGAAGCGGATCTCTCAGGAAAGGTCTGCTTGGCGATGGGGAACGAAGCTCGGGGACTCGAAGAGTCCTTCGATGCCGACGTGTGGGTGACCATTCCTCATCGTGGTCGGAGCGAAAGCCTCAACGTCGCGATGGCCGCGACGATCATGTGCTTTGCGACCGCAAATCAACATTCTTCAGACACCCACAACGAGTAGCGTTGTCAGCGGTATGACCGGCAAAGCCACACCGTCACTGCGCGACGAGGTCGACAAGGCTCGCCAGAGTGCAGTTTCTGCGATCGCAAGCGCCACGGATACGGCATCGCTGCGCAAGATCGCCGCGGAGTTGGCGAACAAGAAGAGCGCACTCAATGCGATCCGGGCCCAACTCGGAAAGATCGAAGACGCCGCGGAGAAGAAGGCGGTTGGTCAGGCCCTGAGCGAGGCAACAGCGGAAATCGAATCAGCTCGCGCTGCCCGTGAGAACGAGCTTGGAGACGCCGAATTTGCCGCACAGGTCGAACGCGAACGGATGGATCTCACGGAGTTCCTGACCGGTCCGCGACGGGGGACCGCCCACATCGTCACGCAGGCAACGGAACGACTCGAAGATGTCTTCATCGGTCTTGGATTCCAAGTCGCCGAGGGACCAGAGGTCGAGACCGACTTCTACAACTTCGAGGCGTTGAACATGCCCGCGTCGCATCCCGCGCGGAGCGAGTTCGACACCATGTTCATCGAACCGTTCTCCGATCAACACGAGGCGAACACGGTTCTCCTGCGCACGCATACCTCACCGGTGCAGATTCGGGTCATGCAATCCTGGAAGCCACCGATCTATGCGATCATGCCCGGTCGCGTCTTCCGTCGCGACACACCCGATGCCACACACATGCCGGTGTTCCACCAGATCGAGGGTCTCGTGATCGACAAGGGGATCACGTTTGCGCATCTCGCCGGCATCATCGAGGCGTTCACGAAAGCGTTCTTCGGCAATGACTTCACGAGCCGACTCCGACCGTCGTTCTTCCCCTTCACCGAACCGAGCGCCGAATTCGACATCCGTCGAGCGAACGGAAGCTGGATCGAACTTGGTGGCTGTGGCATGGTGCACCCGAACGTCTTGGCGGCAGGTGGCATCGACCCCGACGAGTACACGGGATTCGCTTTCGGATTCGGCATCGACCGCATGGCCAAGGAGCGCCACGGTGTCGAAGACATTCGCGAGATGTACACGAACGACCTTCGCTTCTTGAGGCAGTTCACGTGAAGATCGTCCACTCGTGGTTGAAGGAGTTCGGCGACTTCGGTGACGACATTGATGCGATCGCCGATCACATGACCGCGCTCGGACTCGCGGTTGAATCGATCGACCGTGTCGGCTCCACCTTCCCCGGCGTGGTCGTCGCGCAGGTCAAGCGTCTCGAACGACACCCGGATGCCGCCAAGGTGCAGCGGGTGTTCGTCGATGCGGGAGACGGCGTCGAGCGCCACGTGTGGTGTGGTGCGAACAACATGTCGGTAGGCGACAAGGTTCCGCTCGCCACCCTTGGAACGGCCATGCCCGATGGTCGCGTGATCGCCCAGCGAGGAATCCTCGGTATCGACAGTGAGGGCATGCTCTGCTCCGCGATCGAACTTGGAATCGGAGCAGATTCTTCCGGTCTCTTGATCCTTCCGCCATCGGCAACCCTCGGCAACGATGTGTTCGCCGAGATGGGCGTCAAGCCGGATGTCGTGTTCGATCTCGATGTCACCCGCAATCGACCGGACTGCTTCGGTCACCTCGGAGTGGCACGCGAACTCGCAGCCCGCATGAAGGTTGCGCTGAAGGGAACTGCTCCCTCTGCGACGAAAGCGGGTGCTTCGCGCTCGATTCCGGTCGACATTCGCGATGAACAGGGTTGCCCACGTTTCACCGTCACCACCATTTCGGGTGTCCGTGTCACTGACTCTCCCGACTGGATCGCGCAGCGGCTTGCGCACGCGGGAATGCGTGCGATCAACAACATCGTTGATGTCTCGAACCTCGTCAATCTCGAATTGAACCAGCCCAACCACGCCTACGACGTTCGATCGGTCGAGAAGGGCTTCATCGTCCGCCTTGCGAACGAAGGCGAGAAGTTCACCACACTCGACAAGGTGGAGCGCACTCTGTCGGCGCACGACCTCGTCATCTGCAACGGGGACAACGTCATCGTTGGCATCGCTGGAATCATGGGTGGACTCGACTCGGAAGTACGCAGTGACACGACGACGATTGCGCTCGAGATCGCCCATTTCGATGCACCCACCATTGCGCGGAGCGTTTCGGGACTTGGACTGCGCACCGAGGCATCCCTTCGGTTCGAGCGGGGAGTGGACCCCTACGGGGCTGAGCGAGCAGTCGCACGGTTTGCCGAGCTGTTGCGGCTGACCTGCCCTGATCTCGTCGTACACGAGGGGATGAGCGATGCACGAACACCACATCTTCCCGCGCCGACGACGGAGCTGAACCTTCGACTTCACCAGGTGGACCGTGTGCTCGGTCAGAAACTGGATGCTGCAGGAGTCCGGAGGGTGCTCGCGCCACTTGGATTTGGTGTGAACGATGGCGAGGAAACGGTGAGCGTCACGGTGCCGTCGTGGCGACCAGATTGCGTGACGGAGATTGATCTCGTCGAAGAACTCGCCCGGCACATCGGGTACGAGAATCTTGGCAAGATCGTTCCGACTTCTCCGGTTCACGGCCGACTCTCCGACATCCAGATTCGGCGACGTCTCACTCGTCAAGTGGTGCGCAGTCTCGGACTGAGCGAGGCGATGCCGAACCCGTTCCTCGCTCCTGGCGATCAAGCCTCGGTCGGAGTGGATGAATCGCGGGCGTTGCGACTCGCCAATCCACTGGTTGCAGAAGAGAGCATGTTGCGCACCTCGCTGCGACCCGGACTTCTGAAGGCAGTTGCGTACAACCAGTCGCATCGCGCAGACAACATCGCACTCTTCGAGATCGGTCACGTGTATCCGCAAGGAAGCGAACAGTTGCCCGATGAATATGAAGCACTCTGCATCGTGATCGCAGACGCCGACGCGTCACGTGCGGCTGACTTGTGGTCCCAAATCTCCAGTGCTCTCGAGATTGGAGCACAGCTCATCAGTGACGACCCGCCAGCGGGTTATCACGCGACGCGAAGTGTGGCACTTCGACGAGGAAAGATCTCACTCGGGGCGTTCGGGGAGATTGACCCAGCCGTACTGCATCGCTTGGGGATCGTCGGCCGAGTTGCGTGTCTGGAGTTGAACCTGTCGATCGTGTTGGCAGAGACACCAAAGCCGCACGCTGCACAGGTCGTGAGCAAGTTCCCATCAACGGACTTCGATCTCGCCTTCGTCGTCGCTGACACGGTGTCCGCGGCCCAAGTGCATCGGGCCCTTCGTCAGGCGGGGGGATCGCTAGCGGTCGATGTCCGTCAATTCGACGTGTATCGAGGAAAGGGTGTTTCGGAGGGTCACCGGAGCATTGCCTATCGAATCCGACTCCAGGCCCCCGACAAGACCCTGACGGATGAAACCGTGGCCGACACTCGGGCGAAGTGCATCCAAGCGGTCGAAAAGCTGGGCGGCACGCTTCGCTAGGGTCGTTGCATAACTATGCAACTGACTGTATAGTTATGCCTCATGTATTCGGTCGGCATTCTGGGGGCGTCGGGCTTTACTGGCGTTGAGCTACTGCGTCTTTGCGCCCAGCATCCAGAACTGTCAGTTTCCTATGCGACGGGGGATTCGCAGGCTGGATCTCGGGCTGCCTCCGTGTATCCATCGCTTGCGACCCACTATCCGAACTTGGTGTTTTCGGAGTTCGACCTCGCGTCAGCTCTTCGTTGTGACGTCGTCTTCCTGTGCCTTCCGCATGAAGCTGCACTCGAGATTGCTCCGCAATTGGTCGGCAAGGTTCGGCTGGTCGTCGATCTGTCGGCAGCGTTTCGTCTCCAAGACACGTCGCTGTATCCACGGTGGTACGGCTTTGAGCACACACAGCCAGCGTTGGTCAAGCAGGCCGTGTACGGGCTTCCGGAGATGTATCGGTCGGCCCTCGCAGGCGCGACGTTCATCGCCACACCAGGTTGTTACGTCACCGCGGCGAGTCTTGCCCTCGCGCCACTCGTGAAGAGTGGGGTCATCGAGCCATCGGGTGTCATCGTCGATGCCGCCTCGGGAGTTTCTGGTGCAGGAAGGGCATTGAAGCAGTCGTCGATGTTCACGAGCGTGAACGAGGACTTCACCGCGTACGGCTTGCTCGATCATCGTCACACGCCAGAGATGGAGCAGGTGACCGGCGCGCAGATCCTCTTCACTCCACATCTCGCCCCAATGAATAGGGGAATCCTCGCAACGTGTTATGCGCGACCAAAGTCCGGCACCTCACCGACCACACCCGGGGTTCTCGCAACGTTGGCGAAGGCGTATGCGGGCGAACCCTTTGTGTCCGTGTCGCCTGCGATTCCATCGACGAAGGCAACGCTCGGAACGAACTCGGTCCACCTCACGGCACGATACGACGAGCGCTCTGGTTACGTGGTCGTGTTGTCGGCACTCGACAACCTGACCAAGGGTGCATCCGGTGGGGCACTGCAGGCGACAAACGTCGCCCTCGGGCTCGATGAACAACTTGGTCTCAGTCAGGTCGGGGTGTACCCATGAGTGTCGTGACCGGTGTGCAGGCTCATCACGAGCAAACGGGATCGTTGCTCATCGAGGCCTTGCCGTACATTCAGCGATTCGCGGGCAAGACGGTCGTCGTCAAGTACGGCGGGAATGCCCTTGCAGGCGCCAGTGATGCAGATGCGGCAGGAACGTTCGCCCAGGACATCGCTTTGCTCCATGCGGTCGGTATTCGCCCTGTCGTCGTACACGGCGGCGGACCACAAATCAGCGCGATGATGGAGCGACTGGGGAAGAAGGCTGAGTTCCGCAACGGGTTGCGCGTGACCGATGCCGAGACGATCGAGATCGCAAGCATGGTGCTCCTCGGGACCGTCAACCCGCAGCTCGTGTCGGCGATCAACGTGCACGGTGGCCAAGCCGTTGGCGTCTCGGGTCAGGACGCAGGGCTCTTGAAAGTCGTTCAGCGCGATCCAGATCTCGGCTTCGTCGGTGACATCGTCTCGGTCGATACGACCGTGTTGCGATCGACGCTTGCGGACGGTTCGGTGCCGGTCGTCGCCACGATCGGTGCCGATGCCTCGGGTCAGGCGTACAACGTGAACGCCGACACTGCGGCCGCGGCGATTGCCGTTGCACTTTCTGCGGAAAAGCTCGTGTACTTGACGGACATCGACGGTCTGCGACTCGACAAGGACGATCCTTCGTCGCTCCTGCGGCGAGCGACTGCTGGGGAGATTCGCTCAATGATGTCGTCTGGGGCGATCGATGGGGGAATGATTCCCAAGATGGAGAGCTGTCTCGAGGCCCTCGACGGCGGGGTCAACCGCACGCACCTCCTCGACGGTCGAATTCCGCACGTGTTGTTGATCGAAATGTTCACCGACGCGGGCGTCGGAACGATGATCACGAAGGACGACAACGCATGAGCGCGCATCACTTCACGACGTCTGCGGTTGCGTCTGCCACTCTCGACGCACAGGTTTCGCAAAGCTCGGGCTACTGCCCATTCATTCCCGTGTTCGGTGCGCCGCAGGTGATGTTCGTCAAGGGCTCCGGTACGGAACTGTGGGATTCGGATGGCAAGCGGTACCTCGACTTCTTGAGCGGGATTGCGGTCACGTCGCTCGGGCACTCACATCCAGCTGTCGCGGATGCCATAGCTGAACAAGCAAAGACCCTCTTGCACGTGAGCAACTTCTTCGCCAATCCAGTCGCCACACGCGCGGCCGTCGAAGTCGACCGTCTCCTTGGTGGCGGTGGGCAAGTGTTCTTCTGCAATTCAGGTGCGGAAGCAAATGAGGCAGCGATCAAGTTGGCGCGCAAATTCGGCGGTCGAGGACGACACGTAGTGGTTAGCGCGCTCGGGAGTTTCCATGGGCGCACACTTGCCGCGCTTGCAGCAACCGGACAACCGGCCAAGCACGAGCCGTTCCAGCCGATGCCAGAGGGATTCCGTCACGTCCCGTATGGGGATTTCGAGGCTCTTGTCGCCTCGATCGATGACACCGTGGCAGCGGTGTTGTTGGAGCCGATTCAAGGCGAAGGTGGTGTCATTCCCGCCACCCGTGACTACATGACGGCCGTGCGCAAACTCTGCACCGAGCGCGGGATGCTCCTGATCATGGATGAAGTGCAAACGGGATTTGCTCGCACCGGTCAGTGGTTCGGCTTCGAACACTTCGGCATCCAGCCCGACGTGGTGACGTTGGCCAAGGGGATGGGCAACGGAATGCCCATTGGTGCGCTGTGGGCCCGCAGAGAGGTTGCCGGAGTCTTCGCACCTGGAGATCACGGCAGCACCTTCAGTGGAACCGCCCTCGCCACATCAGCGGTATTGGCGACGATCGCCGAGATGCGCCGCATCGATGCACCTGCGCGGGCTGTCGAGCAGGGTGCGCGTCTGCGGACTGGACTTGAATCGCTCAAGTCTGTTGCGAGTGTGCGAGGACTCGGTCTGCTGCTCGGTGCTCAATTGGTCGACGGCATCGACGCGAAGACGATGCAGACGAAGTTGCTCGACGCGGGTCTCGTGACGAATGCAGTGACGCCGACTGCGTTGCGCTTTGCACCGCCGCTCAACGTGTCGAACGCTCACGTCGATGAAGCCCTTGAGATCCTGGGCACGGTGTTGGGATGACCCGTCACTTCCTTTCGACCACCGATCTCTCGTCCGACGAGCAGGCTCAAGTTCTCGACCGTGCACGAGCATCGATTGCGTCGCTCGGGGAGCCACTTGCGGGGAAGGGCGTCGCGTTGATCTTCGAGAAGCCATCGAACAGGACGCGACACAGCATGGAGATGGCCGTCGTTCAGTTGGGCGGACACCCGGTGTACACCAAGGGCGAGGAAATCGGCTTCGACGTTCGTGAGCCGATCGAGGACATCGGAGCGGTGATGTCGGGTTACCACGCCGTGCTCGGTGCGCGCGTGTTCAGTCATTCGACGGTTGAACGTTTGGCCAAGGCGTCGAGCGTGCCGGTCGTCAACATGTTGAGCGACACCCAGCATCCACTGCAGGCCCTCGCAGACGTGCTCACGATGGTGGAGGAGTTCGGATCGCTGGAGGGAAAGACCGTCTCCTACGTCGGCGACTACAACAACGTCGCGCGGTCGCTCGCCGAGGCGAGTGCGATGTGTGGTGCACACGTACGCATCGGGTGCCCGACGGGTTATCACCCCGTGTCCGGAGAACTCGATCACCTGCGGAGCCTTGGTGCAGCGTCGGTGACCTACACGCCGTCGATGGACGAGGCAGTCGAGGGAGCCCACGCGGTGCACACCGACACGTGGACCTCGATGGGCCAGGAAGGCGAATCAGCAAAGCGCGAACGCGACTTCGCTGGTTGGACGGTGTCGAACGCGACGATGGGTCGAGCTGAGGCGGGAGCGATCTTCATGCACTGTCTCCCCGCGCACCGGGGCATGGAAGTTGCCATCGAGGTCATCGATGGTCCGTCCAGTCGCATCATTCGCCAGGCGCACAATCGCATGCACGCAGCGAGAGGGCTCCTTGCGTTCTTGATGGAGGTGAATTCATGACGACGAAGGCTCAACGGCAGCGCACGATCAGTGAATTGATCGCGAAGGGTTCGGTGACGAGCCAGCCGCAGCTGCAGAAACTCCTGAAGTCGAAGGGGATCGTGGCCACTCAGGCGACGGTGTCGAGAGACCTCGAGGATCTGGGGGCGGTCAAGGTGCGAACGGCGGGTGGGGAGACCGCATACGCGATACCCGAATTCGCACCAGAGCGCATCGCACCACTCGAGCAACTGAAACGCGTGCTCTCGGAATGGGTCGCCGACATCCAGGTGAGCGATCCGATCGTCGTCGTGCGCACGCCGCCGGGATGTGCCCACGTCGTTGCGTCCGCACTCGATCGGTCGGCACTCCATGGCCTCATCGGTACGGTCGCGGGAGACGACACGATGCTGTGTGTCGCGAGTGCGCAGTACGGCGCAACTAAGTTGGCAGACGACCTCGCTGCGATGGCGGGCCTGAGCAGATCGAAGTCGAAACGATGACCACACCTCCTTCGTCTCAACCGCTGTGGCACGGGCGCTTCAGCTCCGCTCCCAGTGACGACTTGCTGGCATTCACCGAGAGTCTGTCCTTTGACGTTCGACTGTGGCGTGACGACATCGACGGTTCGCTCGCGCACGTGCGTGGCCTTGGTCGGTCGGGCATCCTTGCATCGTCTGAGGTGTCCGCAATCTGTGCCGCCCTCGACCAAGTCGCGGATGAGTTCGCTTCAGGAGCGTTTTCGTTCGTTGCAGGCGAGGAAGACGTCCACACCGCAATCGAACGCAGGGTGACCGAAATTTGTGGCCCGGTCGGTGGAAAGTTGCACACGGGCCGGAGCCGCAACGATCAGTGCGTGACCGCGCTGCGACTGTGGTGCCGACGTGAACTGCGAGTGATCGCGAACGAACTTCTTGAGCTCTGTGACACGTTGCGTAGCCGTGCACACAGTGCCGGGTGGGGAGCGGATGCGGTCTACCTGCCGGGCTATACGCACGTGCAGCGCGCTCAGCCAGTGTTGCTCGCTCATCACTTCATGGCACACGGGTGGGCCTTCATGCGCGACGTCGAGCGCCTCGCGCAGACGGTTCGGAGACTGGATGTGTCGACCCTTGGGGCGGGTGCGCTCGCAGGATCGTCGCTACCACTCGAGCCGACGTCGGTTGCCGAGGACCTTGGGTTTGGTTCAACGTTTACGAACTCACTCGATGCAGTATCAGATCGCGATTTTGTCGCGGAGGCGCTGTTCGATCTCGCACTCGTCGGGTCTCACCTGTCGCGGCTCGGTGAGGAGTGGGTGCTCTGGACGACCGAAGAGTTCGGTTTTGCGACCCTGTCGGACGGATATTCGACGGGATCGTCGATGTTGCCCCAGAAGAAGAACGCCGACATTGCCGAACTGGCGCGTGGGAAGGCGGGACGACTGCTGGGCAACCTCGCCGGTTTTTTGGCGACGCTGAAGGGCCTGCCGTTGGCGTACAACCGCGACTTGCAGGAAGACAAGGAACCGTTGTTCGACTCGGTCGACCAGACCCGTCGTGCGATCGTGGCGATGAGGGGGATGATCGCCACCGCCACGATTCGTGCCGAGAAAATGCGCGCTGCGGCAGATTCGGACGTGCTCGCCGCCACGGACCTGGCGGAGTGGCTGGTGGGAGAGGGGATGCCATTCCGCGAAGCCCACGCCGTCGTTGGTGGGCTCGTTCAGCGAGTCGTGGCAGGTGAGGGAACGCTGTTCGATCTCGCATCGAAGCACCCTCAGTTGGGTGAGCGAGCAGCAGGGACGATCGCGCGTGGTGTACGGAACAGGACCTCGCCAGGTGGCGCTGGACCTGAGCCGGTCGCACGTCAGTACGAGCAGTACTGCGCACAAATGAACCTCTTGCGCGCAAGTAGCGACCTCTAACATTGGTCTATGTCGCGCACTGGTGACGTTGTCGCCGAGTTCCAGTCCCGTGGATTGATCCACGACTCAACGGATCGCGCAGAACTGAGCGCTCGCTCGACGTCCAGCATGATGTCGGCGTACGTCGGATTCGACCCGACGTCCAACAGCCTGCACGTCGGCAATCTCCTTGGTCAGGTCAGCTTGCGTCGTTTCCAGTTGCTGGGGCACCGACCGGTGGTCCTCGCGGGCGGAGCAACCGGGATGGTCGGAGACCCCTCTGGGAGAAGTGAAGAGCGCAACCTGCTCGATGCCGACACCCTGGCGAACAACGTCGAATGCATCAAGCGACAGCTCGAGAAACTGCTCGATTTCTCCGCTGGTCCACAGCAGGCGTTGCTCGTCGACAACGCGACATGGACGAAGGACGTGACCGCGCTCGACTTCTTGCGTGACGTCGGCAAGCACATCACGGTCAACCAGATGCTCGCCAAGGATTCCGTAAAGTCACGGCTCACCGATGGCAACGGGCTGTCCTTCACCGAGTTCAGTTACATGCTGCTGCAGGCGAATGACTTCCGCCATCTGTGTGAGCACCATGGATGCGAGATGCAGATGGGTGGTTCGGATCAGTGGGGGAACATCACCGCCGGTATCGACCTCATTCGCAAGACGTTGGGCAAAGGTGCGTACGGTCTCACCTGGCCACTCGTGACCAAGTCTGACGGATCGAAGTTCGGAAAGACCGCAGATGGAGCGGTGTGGCTCGACCCCGAGCGCACGTCGCCGTATCAGTTCCGTCAGTTCTGGATGCAGGTTGCCGATGCCGACATTGCTCGCATGCTGACACAGTTTTCTCTTCGTTCGTTGGAGGACATCCAAGACATCGTTCGTCAGCAGACCGAGCGACCAGAGTCTCGAGTCGCGCAGCGTGCACTCGCACGTGAGATGACGGCGATGGTCCATGGTGAGGACGCTGCGGAGGCAGCAGAACAGGCCGCCGACGTGTTGTTCGGTGCCAATCCGGTGTCCGCGTCGAAGACTGCTCTCGAAGCAGTGCTCGGAGAAGTGGAGTCGACGACGATGGGCCGCGCAGCTCTTGGTGATGTCGTCGGATTGCTCGTTACGACGGGCTTGGCGGGATCGAATTCCGAGGCACGTCGACTGCTCTCGCAGCGCAGCGTGCGTGCAAACGGAGAGCAGTTGGACGAGTTCTCCAAGCTGGACTCGGTTGCGCTGCTTCACGGGCGTTGGCTGCTCCTACGCAAGGGCAAAACCACCTACCACATGGTCGATTTCGCCTGACGGCGACGAAACCCAAGAAATACAAGGGTTTTCGGGCGCCAGGCGGACAAAAGCCCCATTTTTCGGGGTTTCTTGGGTGGGAAGGTTGCCGCCCCCTGTCAATCCCGCTAGATTCGTCACCCGCCCTTCAAAGAGGTTTGCGATTGCAGATCTTGTGAGGTGGCGGCAACTGCGGAGTACCTCCAGCTGTACAGCTGTGTAATCCGTGGTCTCGCTCCTTGAAAACGGAAGAGAAGACTGAACGCCAGTGCGGGCAGTAGGAAACGGTTCCTTCGGGAGCCGTCGATTGCTGTCTGTCAATTCTGGTCGGAAGCAATTCCGGCCAAACCAACCGTTGATGCAAATCAACAAATCAATTATCGATCAGTAGAGCTACTGATCGGTCAGGACATGGTGGTGCGGACGTGCAGCAATGCACGAAAAACCATCATGGACTTTCCCGAATTCACCCTCGCGTCGTTGCGGTGCCTCGTGCATTTGATGACGATGAGGAAATTCTTGACGGAGAGTTTGATCCTGGCTCAGGACGAACGCTGGCGGCGTGCTTAACACATGCAAGTCGAACGAGATCCATGGTGTAGCAATACACCGGAAGATCTAGTGGCGAACGGGTGAGGATCACGTGAGAAACCTGCCCCAGACTTTGGGATAACAAGTGGAAACGCTTGCTAATACCGAATGACGTCGGAGAACCGCATGGTTCACTGACGAAAGGAATTCCGGTTTGGGAGGGTCTCGCGGCCTATCAGCTTGTTGGTGGGGTAATGGCCTACCAAGGCAACGACGG
>DAIRSS010000003.1:37432-56755 GCA_036804285.1 Ilumatobacteraceae bacterium | reverse complement strand
CCAACCATCCGTCCGAGCACTTGACCAGTGCATGCCGCTTCCCTTTCCCCCGTAATCACACACCCGCTTTGTAGCGGAGCTCTTGCAGGAGGTAACCCTCGAGCGGCCAGATCTTGTCGATCGCTTGCTCGAAGGCGTACTTCTCACCCAGCGCCAGGTTGAACTGGCCGGGGTCAACGCATGCGCTCTCGCCGCGTACGCTGTATCCGTTCTCCAGCGTGACGTTGCAGATCGTGGTCTTGCCGTCCTTCAGCCGGATGTATTCGGTGGACTTAATCTTCTTCAAGATGCTGTCCATCGTCACCCGGTTGGGCAGTTGTTCAACGCTTTCTCTCATGCGACCTCCTCGAAGACAAACCTAGGACGAGCCCAAAGGTACATCTTCTGTGCTTTTGCCCCCACTGCCAGGAGCTCGCGCTCCGTCCATAGCTTCGGCGCTTTCTCGGGATAGCCCGGACCGACATAGGCGGTCGGGTTGCGATAGTGAGGAACGAAAGTAATCACGCCCCACTGGTACACGGTGTATTCGTAGCGATCGGCTACGACGCGTTCATGTTCAGTCATTGTTCAACTCTCGAAATCATGGCCAGCAACTGAGGGACCGATGCCACTTTCTTGTTCAGCATCTTCTCCGCTTCAGCTCGGGCCTCGAGCCAGGCACGGGTTTCTTGCACGTTTCCATTGGTCACGCGCTTGGGCACCGTGTTGATTGCTTTGCGCAGGCGATCGCGGATGCGCTCTGCTTGGTCTTGTTCGTACGACATCAGCAGCCATACCCCCAGCAGAACAGCGTTGCCACGATCCGAGCGGCAAATCCCACGAGAACCCAGCAGCAGGCAAAGACAATCATTGCGCTGACCAGGGTCGTGACAACTTTTGCGATGTCGTTCACAGCATGTCCTCTATCTTTTTCAGCGAGATCCGGCCCGAGCGCACAGCCTCCACGAACTTGGCCTGCTCTCGTGCTGCTACGTCCCCAATCTCTTTGCGCCAGTCCTGGTACAAGGCGTACCTACGGGTTGGCGAAGAGATGGCCATAGCCTCTCGCACTCGAGCTACCAGCCGCTCTCGCGCCTGCCGTAGCTCTCGAGCCCAGATCTCTTCTTGGTTCATACAAACGCAGACAGGTCAGGGGCCTTCCAGCCCGGTGGCTTGCCGATCTTCCCGCCAGGCTTGAGCACGGGCTTGCCGTCCACCAGCTTGGCGTCATTCGATGCCAGTACCGCTTGGTCCGCCCCGTCCTTGTCAAAGCCCGCCATGTAAGCGACACCGTTGCCGGTGACCTCCGCATCGCACAGCGCGTCGAGGGCTTCCTCGTCCTTACCTGGTGCGATACGGCATTCGGCTTTGCCACTCTTCAGATCCTCTGCAAGCTCAGTCATCACGGCGACAGCAGCAGACGCCACGTCAGGCGGCACCATGGTTCCTCGGAACTCCAGGCAGTGCAGGAGCTCCACGAATTCCTCGAGGTGACACCCGACCTGCACCGAGAAGTTCTCGGCGTTGGGCGCCTTGCCGCAGGCCATGAGCCAGTCAGCAGTACGTTGGAAGTTCGTCACTCGTCGGCACCTGCTTCGGGAATGGGCGCAGCCGCTTGCTGACGAGCCTGCTGCTGTGCCTGGACTTGACCAATGACCGAGTCGATCAGCGGACGGACAACGTTGTGCGGGCCGGCGTCAAGCTGGCGCAGCATGGCGTTGATTTGCTCGAGGTTCAGGGAGATAGAGAATTGGTCGTTCATAGCGGTTGCGTTTTCCAGATGGTTTTAGGAGAGCCGTGGCAGGTTGCAGATCTCTGCTTTCCAAATCCATCAGCCTTGATGTACCCCTCACTCGAGAGGCGCCTGGCGATGAGTCCCCACGCCCGTTGATCGGGCGCAGACTCAAAGCCAAGTTTGGTAGCCCACAGACGGACGTCTTCGGTCATGAAACCTTTGTGTCCGTGCAGTCGGGCGTATAGCTTGAAGAAAACCGTGGCCTGGTCAGTCCAGTCATCCACGAACCGATCGGCGCGCGATGATGCAAGCAGCATCCCCGTCTTGGCGCCTTGCTCAGCGAGGTCGGCGTTAATCATTGCGCGACCCCGTCGAGACGATCAGCCACCAGCTTGGAGTAACCGGCGATGTCGATCCACGAGTCGGAGTAATCCGGATCGCCGTTGACAATCCGAGCGATCTTGTGACAGATCATCTCGAGCGCCTCACGTTGGTCGTCGTGAATCTCGTCCCATTTCTTACCCATGAAGTGGCGGATGATGCCCTTCAGGGACTGGGAGACCTCAGCGTGGTCTTTGAACAAGCCGTAGCGTGAACCACGCTCGGCCAGGGTTTCGTTGATGGTGTCATGCGGCATGCTTCTCTTCTCCGTACTGTTTCTTCAAGAACGAGTCCAGGTCATCCTGACGGAAGCGCCATTGGCGACCCACCTTTCCGGCGGGCAGGCGCTTTTCACGGGCGAGTTTGCGAAGCGAGAAGACCGAGATACCGAGGTACTTGGCTGCTTCAAAAATCGACATCATTTGATGTGGGCTCCGTTGTAGTAGTTGTAGATTTGATGCGCTGGTACTGCTCGCAGAACGGGGCCACGTCGCAATATCCTTCGCACCGGCGATTCACACCGGGACGTTCCTCGATGTAATGACCAGCAGGAACCTCACCTAGCTCTTCCTTGGTGGGTGCAACCTTCTTGGCTCGCTTGCCGCCGTCCTTCATGAGCGCATAGCTCGTCCCTGAGTACCAGCGCTCATCTTCGGTGCATTCGGCATCCGCTCCGGCTTCTGAAGACTGATGAAGTTGGACACGCGCCCGGACAAACGCCTCGGCCTCTTCAAGCGTCCACACCGGTACGTCGATAACCGCGACGTTCTGTTGCGGGTAGTCAGGATTGCGCATGGCTTCAGCCTTCTTCCAGTCACGGAAGATTGCGACAACTTGAAGCCGGTCCACTTGGATGCCGTTCTTATGCGCGAGCCAACGCAGGCAGTTGAGCTGCTTCTCCCAGGACTCATCGCCGCCTGCCTTCCATACTGAGCAGACCTTCCAGTCCTGCATCAGTCCGTTCTCGACGTGACAGCGATCGAACTGTCCGCTCACGCGCCAGCCTTCCATGTCCGCGAAGAGACGTTGCTCGACCAGGGCTTCGGTCTGTGCGCGCTCGAGGACCGTGTGCATGCACTGACCCATGAGCGCCCAGGTCATCTCCGAGACGTCCACGACCACCAGGTCCTTGAACTTCTTGCCGAGGACACGCCGGCGAGGCGAATCGATCAGCTTGGTCACGGAGATGTCGCCGCCACCGGTGTACGGATCGTTCTTGATCGCGTTGACGAACGCGTCAGGAAGACCGTGTACGTTGGTGAGGTTGGCCATTACCAATCCACCTTCGCGCCGCCGTTACCGCCGCCATGGCCACCGCCGTTGCGACCGCCGGAGTACTTGCCGTCGTCCATCTTCAACGTGCCGCTCTTGAACGGGTTGCCGTTCTTGCTCACGCGATGCCACAGGGCGACCTGGTACTTGGTGCCATCAGGGAAGGTGACCGTGCCGGTCTCTTGCGGGGCCTTCGGATTCGTGGCTCGGTTGTTGTCGAAGATCACGATCTCGATCTGGTTGTTGTATGTAGCGGACATTCAGTTACTCCTTGTTGGTCTGCTGGGTTGCTTCGGATGCCTTCTTCTGGAGGCGGGCGATGACTTCCGCCGTCTTCACCAGCGGGAGGTCTTCGATTGAGGTGAGTTCGTATGCCGCCGCGATCGAGGCCAACTGCACGTTGGCAACCTCAGCCAGCTTCTTGATGGTGGCGAGCTCGTCAGCGCCAACCTTCTTGCCGGACGTCTCAGGAGCGGGCTTATGCGGGGCAGGAGCGGGCTTTCGCACCTGGGGAGGGGTGGAGGTAGCGGCATTGCCGTCGTCGTCTTCTGGCGCGATTCCACACGCCGCCATCAGGCTGTAACGACGGGCATAGGTCAGCGCGGATCCATAGCCTTGGGCGTCATGCTTCGAGGCAGGTACGTGCAGCTTGCCTGCGCTGAAGGTCTCGCCGCTTTCGTGGATGAACATCGTCTCCACAATCACGCCGCTATCACATTCGTGGGTCTGTTGGATTAACGCCACACCGTTGTCGTTGAGCGAGTCGATGACCGCCTCGACACACGCTGCCAGGTCGGCATAGCGGCTCTTGAAATGGGGGTTGCTCGAGGTCTTGAGGGCGGCGCCAAAGCCCTTTTGGGCCTTAACCAACGCTGATGCAATCTTTTGCATAGTGCTCCTGTGAGAGTGTTGATGGTAGATTTCGTGCCGAAATACAGCGTATCCGTTGCATCTCAGTGGAGTGGATTGTAGCGATACGAATTCATAAGAGGCGTTAGGGATTTCCCTAATAGATTTGGTGTTTCGGCCAGGGATAATGAAGGCCGTCAGTGCCAGGTGTGTACTGATGAACGCCGGACCAAATCGTATTGAAATGATTCGATCTGGTCTAGACCTTATCAATACTCTTAGAACTTCATAATTACTCGAAGAGTAGCTATCGAAGTCCAAAGAAATACGCAGGAGCTCATGAAAAATTTTTCAGACTTCGGGATCGACCTGAACGGTAGGTCCGGCGAAGAGGTCAAGACGACCTGTCCGCAGTGCTCACACACTCGGAAGAAGAAGAACTACCCGTGCCTGAATGTGAACACCGAGAAGGGTGTCTGGCACTGCCACCATTGCGGGTGGTCAGGTGGTCTCGGGTCTGGTGTCATCAACCGATCGGCTCCTCCGAACCGACGCGTCTATCACCGCCCCGAGTTCAGACCTGCGGTTCTGTCAGATAACGCCATCACGTTTCTGACAAAGCGCGGTATCACCACCGACGTACTCATCCGCAACCGCATCGCACTCGAGAGAGTGTGGATGCCTCAGATCGAGGAAGAGGTTCAGGCGATCGCGTTCCCGTACTTCAAGGCTGGCGAGATCGTCAACGTGAAGTATCGCGACAGTCAGAAGAATTTCCGTCAGGTAGCAGGGGCGGAAAAGATCGTCTACAAATACGACGACATCGCCGAGATCACGATTATCTGCGAAGGGGAGATGGATGCACTCTCCCTCGAGGTGGCTGGTTTCCGCAACGCCATCTCAGTTCCCGATGGGGCGCCTACCCCGGAGTCCAAGAACCTCGAGCTCAAGTTCGAGTTCCTGGATGACGAGCGCTTCGACCAGGTCAAGCAGTTCGTGTTGGCGGTGGACAACGATGAGCCTGGCAAGAAGCTGGAAGACGAGCTCGCCCGTCGTCTCGGTCGTGACAAGTGCATGCGTGTCACGTGGCCCGAGGGGTGCAAGGACGCCAACGAAGTCCTGATGCGACACGGCGCAGAGACCCTGCGTCACTGCATCGAAGACGCCAAGGCGTTCCCGGTTGAGGGTGTGTTCTCGATCTCTGACATCGAGGACGACATCAACAACATGCTCGAGTTCGGGATGATCAAGGGCGAGCCCACAGGGTGGGACTCCGTCAATGGTCTCTACACCCCGGCGCCTGGTCAGTGGACGTTGGTCACCGGGATCCCCTCGATGGGCAAGTCCGAGTGGCTCGACGCCCTGGCGGTGAACATCGCAGAGAACGCCGGCTGGGTGTTCGGCGTGTGCTCACCCGAGAACCAGCCGATCTCTTGGCATGCCGCCAAGCTGATCGAGAAGCGCATGAACGAGCGCCTGGTAGCTGGCCGTGTGAACCAGGCCAGGTTCCACGAGGCGAAGGCGTGGCTCAACGAGCACTTCCATTTCATCATGCCCGAAGAGCCCACGCTCGATTCGGTCCTGGCGAAAGCGAAAGTGTTGGTTCGCCGCCACGGTATGAAGGGTCTGATCATTGACCCATACAACGAGCTCGATCACACCAAGCGCAAGGATGGCGTGAACGAGACCGAGTACGTCAGCACCTTCCTCACTCAGCTCCGCAAGTTCGCTCGCGAGAACAGCATCCACGTCTGGCTGGTGGCGCACCCCGCCAAGCTGATGAAGGAAAAGAACGGCGAGTACCCGGTGCCCGATGGGTACACCGTCTCAGGCTCGGCGCACTTCTACAACAAGGCCGACAACATCGTCGCGGTTCACCGTGACGTGCGTAATCCCCAGGCGCCCACCGAGGTCCACGTCCAGAAGATTCGCTCTCGCTGGCTGGGTCGTCGCGGCACGGCGTTTCTTCAATGGCAGAGCAACAGCGGCAGGTTCCGTGAGTTCGATGGGGCGTACTCGCCTCCGTCAGCGGCGCAGTACCAGGCAGCAAAGGACGGCGAATGAACTCAGAACAGAAACGACTGGCAACGATTCTGCTCGGGCAATACGCCAAGGGTGGTCAGATCACGGTGCAGAACGAAGTCTCTGACGGTCTGATCATGGCGATCAAAGACCGGGTAGATCTCGTCAACGAGATTCGCAAGCAGCTCTCTCAACACGTCGGCGTAGAGCTGATGAAGAAGTCTCGCATCGCATGGACTGACTCCATGTCTTCGTATGGAAAGAAGTACCGCGCTGATGCGTGGATCTTCACACCCGAGGAAATCGCAGAGCTGGCCATCAACTGCTTCGAGGCAGGGCTTCGTTCGCAGGAGGTGAACCTGTGAACTTCAAAGAATGGTTTTACAGCGCATCTCATCGCGCCAAGTACACCAACGATCACCCTGCATATCTCGCAGCAAGAGAGGCTTGGCAGGAGGCTCATGAGGTGTGCGCAAGGGACTGCGATGAGTTTGGCGCATACCAAATCTTCACACCGTTGGCAGCAGGAATTGTTGGGGCGGTCACCAGGGTTTGCGCCAACGTCATGCGAGCAAGGGGGCGGGCATGAACCAGCGCAACCGACAGTTTCTCGATCTCGCCCGTGACCAGCGGTGCGTGATGTGCGGCAACCAAGACGGCACGGTCGTCGCCGCGCACAGCAACCTGCCCGAGCACGGCAAAGGGATGGGCATCAAGGCAGACGACTGCATGAGCGCATGGCTCTGCTATCGCTGCCACACAAATCTCGACCAGGGCGGAGAGATGAGCAGGGCAGACCGCAGGGATTACACGCTGACCGCGATCTGCAAGACATACCAGGAAATGTGGCGTCAAGGATTGATTGGAGTAACGAAGTGAGCACTACGCAGGAAAACCTGAAACAGGTCAAAGAGGAAGCCAACAACATTCTGAAAACTCTGTCGGCGGTGAAGGGTGACAGGTATGCGGAGACCGTGCGTGTCCTGCTGCTGTGCAAGCAGCTCGCTGACATTGGCGGAATCATGTGCGAAGAGATCGATGCACACAACGAGGCGATGGCCAAGGCTTGCGCGTTCGGCATGTCCCAGTGCTTGACCACACTGGCCATAACACTTCGCACCGTCAGTCAGTCCACCGATGACGACTGGAACTCCATGATGAAGGACTCGACCGCAATCATCGATAGCATCGGCGGACTCATGCGACAGGCGGTTGACGCTGGTCGTGATGGAAAGAGCTTCGGAGGCACGGATTAATGATCGACACACACATCACCCTGCCTGGGTCGAGAGACTTCAGCTTGCCGAGCTCGACATGCTCGAAGTGCGGCAACGAGAAGACCGGAAGCGATGGCGTGTACATGGGGCAGAAGTTCATCTGCGGAGTGTGCTGGCGTCGTCATGCCACCCGTGGATATGGGGCAGTAGGGAGCAGGAGCAAGAAGTGAACACTGGAAAAGTTGTAGCGAACGCAGGCTCACATCGCATCATGTACGCTTTGTCGTTCGGTCCAGCCCCGAGCAAAGAGCTCAAGGTAATCGCAGGCGCCATCAACAGCGTCAGCCGATTTGATGGTGAGTACATGGCGCGCCTGGTGAGCAACGGCTTTGTCCGTCGCCACGAGGGGGACCGCTGGGCGTTGACCAAGCGTGGACACGAGAAGCTCCAGGAGCTCGGCCCTTGCCGCGGCCTGCGTCCCCGCCGTGCTCCGCCGCCCCAGCTCCAGGCTGTCATCGACCGCCCCACCTATAACCCGTCCGACGAGAAGCCGCTGCCCATGCGGCCTGGCTCTGAGGATTTTCTCAAGTACCCGAGCCGTATGGGCAACACCCTGTACTACCGGGATGGCCGAATCGAATTGATTGGAGAAGACGATGGACATTGAAGAACTGCTCGAGCGGTATCGCCAGCTCGCAGACAGGTACGCGCCCGCCCGTGCGCAACGTGAGTACCTGGACGAGTATAAGAAGTCGATGCTCGCCCTGCTGATGAAAGACGCAGAGCGCGCCGGCTACAACTCAGGCGTTGCGCAAGACCGTGAAGCCAGGGCCAACGACAAGTACCTTGAGCTCCTGGACAACCTTAAGACCGCCGTGTTTGAGGAAGAGAAAATCCGCTACCACATGAAGGCAACCGAGTGGGAGATCGAGATCTGGCGTACCAAGCAGGCCAACGAGCGTGCAGAGCGGAGGGCGTATGGAGCGTAAGTTCACCGAGCGAATCATCACCGAGGCCAAGTGGTTCGGCATGTTCTGTCGCTGGAACAAAGACGATGAGAAGTTTTGCCTGACGGTGCCGACTACCTGGGAGGAAGTCGAGAAGGCGTTCGAGCTGGTAGCGCAGGCTCAACGTGAGCATGACGCAGCGATCGTGAGGTCGTTCGACAACGGTAGTGCAAACAGCGTGGCAAAGATCGTGGCGCAAAAGATTTTGGAAGGAAGTGGTAATGAATTGGTGTGACCGTTCTCTCTGGCAGTGCCGGTACAACTTTGGTCTCTGCCTCAGCGAGAAGGAGTTTCAGAAGCAGATGAAGGCGATGAAAGTGCCGCCGCATCAGTGGCCTCAATGGATCAGCAAGGAGGCCAACGCAACAACCCACTTCCTCGACCATCCCGATGGCGCCAAGGCGGCGATCGTCTGCATCGACAAGGACTCTGATCGCACTGGTATCCAGATTGCTGCGCTCCTGGTGCATGAGGCTGTGCATATTTGGCAGGAACATCGGGATTCTGTGGGCGAGCACGACCCGAGCTCGGAGTCTGAGGCGTACGCCATTCAGGCCATCTCTCAGCGACTGATGGAAGCGTATGCAAAGGGGGCGGTATGAGCCCGACATCAAGGCTTCGCTTCGTTGAGCGTGAGGTCGAGCTGGGTGCTTTCCACCGCACCGTGGACAGCGACGGCACGGTCAGGCGTGGAACGATTAAGACGCGGGTATTGCAACAGTGGTTCGAGCGTGAACCGTACACGACCTACGGACCGGAAGGCGAGTGGCGTGACGTACCAATGGAGGTAGAACGATGAGCTCCTGGCTGATCGCAATCATCGGCGTCGTGTACGCCATCGTTGCAGCAGATCTGTTGCGCAAGGGAAACACCGGACTTGGCATTGCCTTCGTGGGTTACGCGATCGGCAACATCGGGCTGACTATGGAGGCAATGAAGTGAAGAAGGACTGGGGATCGGTGACGATCAAGATTATGAAGGCGCTCGAGGAGCACGGCGAGATGACCCGCCACGATATTTGTGATGTCATCGGCTCGGATCGGATGTACATCAGCGCCATCTTGACCAGGATGACCAAGGCTTGTAAGACGATCCCGAAGCGCATCTATATCACCCGGTATGTGTACGACCAGGAGGGGCTGCGCCGCTATCCCCGACCGGTGTACGCCGTGGGAGATAAGCCTGACGCCAAGAGGCCGAAGGCAGATCCGAAAGCTAACCGCCGCAGGTACGACGAGAATCTGAGAAAGCGACTGACAGGGATCAGCGTGTTCCATCTGGGCATGACACGGAACCAGTACCAGGCATTACGAAAGGCAGCATGATGGACGAGAACAAAAAGATGGAGGTGGTGTTTGCACCAGGTTGCTTCGATGACTTCACCGGCACACCGGAAGAGCTCGCTGAGCTGATCGCAAAGATCCACAAGATGGCGGATTCGGGCGAGATCTTCGAGAACGCTCGGCCTTTGTCAGAGGAAGAGGCGGCTGAGTTCTTGGCCAAACAAACGCAGACGAGGCAGTGATGGGGAAGATCAACAGTCGAGCCAAGGGGGCGGCGGGGGAGAGGGAGTTTTGTAAGGCGCTCGGTGAGCATTTGGGGGACGCGCTGGTCGAGCCGCTCAAGAGGAACCTCGAGCAGACCAGGAACGGGGGACATGACATCCTGGGCCTGGAAGGATTCGCCCTGGAGATCAAGAGGTACAAGGTGGTGAAGGAGTCCGACGTCGAGCGGTTCTGGCAGCAAGCAGTCGAGCAGGCCAAGCGGGTTGGCGCCCAGCCTGTACTGGCCTACCGGGAAGACTTCAGGTCGTGGCGCATCAGGATCCCCTGGGGTTTCATGATGGAGGACATGGACTGGGATGAGGACGTGGACTTCACCCTCGAGCTGGGCCTCAAGGCGTTTGCCGCCCTGGTCAGAGAGCAACATTCAGCAACGCAGTTGCGCAAACTGCAAACTCCCAGCGACATTACGCACATGAGCATGGTCTACGAGGCCACACCCAGATGAGGTGACAGCTCCAGCCATAAGAACCCCCGGCCATGAACCGGGGGTTTTTTATTCGTGCGTGGAATGATTAAGCTGCCGGGAGTGGTAAAAAAACAACAGCCGGAGCCGAAGCTCCGGACTGTTGCTGATGTATCACCTGGTGATTACCGGGTCATAGGTCTCAATCCAGACATGAGCTCCGCATGAGAGCGGTTTGTCCGGTCTGTAAACCACGGTGGCAGGGCCTGTCAGCTTGGCTTCCCTGGCGTATGTCGTCCCTTTGTAGGTCTTGACCGTGAGGGTAGGTTCGCATACGCCGTTCTTGCGGTTGGCTTTGATGACGTGCTGGTTGACGTGGATGATTGTCTTCATTTGAACAGCCACTTGATACGCTGCCACAGGCTGGGCGGCGTGTTCACTAGCTCGAGCTCACGGCGTTTGATAACGCGTGATACGCCGGTCTGCGAACGGTTCACCATTAGCGCTATCTGTCGCTGGTTCAGTCCCATCTCGCGCAGGCTCATGATGCGATCCGACTCTTCGGTGGTGATCGGGTTGTGACGACCGCGCTCCTTGTACCGAACATTCATGCCGGACTGCTTGACGTACTTTCGGATGGTCTGCTTTGTGATGTCGTACCGTTTAACCAGCTCATTGAGCTTGACCCTGGGATCTCTGTACTCGGCAAGCATGCGGGATGCTTCCAGTCTGCTCAACTTGGGCAAACGCCCTTTTAATTTGCGACTTCTGGTTGAGCATTGTTCGGCGGTCGCTTGCTGACCCAGAGAAGATTGCTTTGATGCTGTGTTTTCCATTTGATACTACTACGTGGTAATGTGAACTACGTGGCCGTGAGATGGACTCGATTGTGTAACCAAGTCCCTCCACGGTGCGGATGATGTCTAATTTCCGTCGATCCAAATTCCTCCTCTCGACTTGATCTTTACCTCGACAGGCTCGGCTCCTTTGGGCCAGCTCAGGAATCCAAAGTTGGTGACAACGGATTCGGGATGCGCGTGATACGCAACCCGAACCGCTGCGCTAGTGATGCGGCGAAGTCTCTGTCGTGCTTGTTCGATCGTGTCTCCTGTTTCAGTTGACCCGTCCTTGGCGATGAGGAAGTACACACGCTTGTCGAGATCGATTCCCTCGACTGGCGTGGTGTCCTCAAGCGCCCGGTTGACCAGGTCGTCGTCTGCAATCCCGATGAAGTCATTGCGATTCCATCGAGCGCTCTCGCCGTCAGCGATATGGATTCCGAAGACGGCACTACCAAGGCTGTTTTCCTGACAGCCGAATCCTCCTGTTGCGTGAAAGATTTGAAAGCGCGGCATCTGATACCGCCGGTTGAGTCGGTTGTGTGCGAGGACAAGTCGCTTTTCTTTCAGGTCGCCTTCAAGGGGCCGAAGCCCCTCGGTGCCTGATGTGATCAGGTTCATTCACCTCCTTCTCGAGTCAGATCGATTTGGTTGAAGAGTTGGTCGGAGATGTCGCCGGGAATGAGGTCGGCCATGTGCATGGACAACAACGCCTCCGTAATTTCCAGGAGGCGCTCATCATCCCCGAGCGAGTCGCTTATCTCGAGCGAGACATGCTGCTGCCAGGGATCCATGACTCTCCTCAGTTGAGCATCGTCGGTGTCACGCTGTCGGTACGGAACAGATCTTCGATCCAGATCGCGGCTTCCTCCGGGTCATCCTCTACCAACCGTGCCAGGTCATCGACGTCGCTGTACCAGTAGCCGAGGATGGCTGCTGCTTTGTGCGGCACTTGCTTGCACCAGTGCTCGACGCCAGCCAGGCCGTTGCGCATCCAGACATTGAAGGCGGCGCGGATCATGGGGCGGATCTGTGTGGGCGTCAGATCGACCGCGTTGCTGCCGTCAGGATCTTGCGCAGCTTCTTCTTCCGTGTACTTGGTGTTGACTGTGGTGCCAGCGATGGCTGTTTTGCCTTCGATTTTGTTTTGGCTCCGCGACCACCAGTCGCTGTACGCTCCGCCTTCGTCTTCCCAGAGCGATCGAGCTCCGTACGTGCTTTGGCCTTGTCCGTAGGACGAGTACCCGCCGTAGCCTTGGGTTTGGTACGACGAACGAAAACCAAACTTCGTGGTAGACCAGGCGTACGTATTGCTCAGCCAGGCTCCCACGAAGTTAACTCCGCTTCGTTCGTTAATGATGACCATCTCCCCGTCAGCCCGGACCAAGCCGAACTTATTCCCGCCGCCGATGATGTGACCGATCATCTCCTGCCAGCTCGGATCGAGCATCAGGTCGGGATCGAACGACAGCGCCGGCTTCAGCACGTTGTGGATGAAGTGCCAGGTGTCAGACTTGGACTTGTCCGCGGAGTTGCCGGTGGACAGCACGCCGTTGTGAGCAAGCCAGATCTCGTCGGTCACCTTGTACGGGTGGCAGTTGTCGAGGTCGATGTCGCCGTGCGTCTGCATACGGGCATGCCAGATGCAGTCACGACCTTGGCCGTGCGCCATGTAGAACTCGTACATATCCTTGCCGCTGGTCGGCAGGCATTTGTACACGTGGAGCTTGCCGTCTTCGGCGTACATGATGCCGAAGCCATCTTTGTTTTTGTTGTACACGTCCTCGATGAAGTCCTGAGTGAACTCAGTGGAGGCGGGTTGCTTGACTAAAAGACACATGATTCGATTTCCTTATGCAGATTGAAGAACGGCGTTCATATACGGACGCAGGGTGGTGGACTCAGCGGCGCCATCGTTGTTGATGTAGTCGATGAAGTTGTCACCGGTGAGAGACGCAACGTCGTTCGTGGAAGACAGAGCGGCGAAGTTGCACAGCGAGTTGCAGAACTCGATGGCAGCGACAACCGACTCGTACTTGAGCGAGCCTTTGAAGATGCGGAACTCGATTGTGTTGCGACCGCTGACGTTGACGGCTTCGTACCGATCAGACGAGGCGTGAGCTGTGCTCAATTCCTTCTCCTTGATCTTGCAGTAGCCTTCGGCGTAGCGGCGTGCGATAGCACGGACCATCTGCTCGTTGCGAGGGTCATTGATGAACGTCACGACCTTGGCGATTTGGATCTGCGACAGCCCGTCTTTGTTGACGTGGACATGCAAGCCACAGGTGCGCGTGTTGTGCGACAGCAGATACTTCACAGCATCGCGATCGCGCAGCCACTGCCACAGATCGTGATGAGCAGGCAGAGACATCGGCTGGCTGATGATCTCGAAGCCGTTGGTCAGTGAACCATCGGCCTCGAAGAACACACGCTTGCCGCGTTCGCCGCCGTTGATCAGATCGTTGAGCTGGCGAGCTTTCTCCTGCTTGTCGATCTGGTGATCTTTGATCTCGACCTCAAGCTCGACGCCGAACCAGCGATGACGCAGCTTCGACCACTCGTCAACGATGATGCGGTGATACGCTTTGCTCTCGTGGTAGCGACCAATAACAGGCGGTGGCGGCGGAACGTAGTCAACGTGAGCCCAGAAGTCATGGTCCTCGTTGTATTGGAAGTTCTCGTCGTTGTAATGAATAAGGGTCTGAAGACCGTCAGCATTTCTAGCGGCACGAACATCGTCATGGTGAACATATCGATCGTATCGATCGACGTAACGGAAGTTGTTGTCAACGCAGGAGCGACAGATCTGGCATTCATCCATGTCGCCGTCGAGCGCATCAAGACGCTTGTCGGTGTACTCCCAGTCTTCGCAATGATCGCAGCGATTGACGCCGGATGTGTTGTTGTTCATCCAGTCAACGCAAGCCAGGTATTGCGTCCAGTCGATGCCGTTAATTTCGGACATGACCATGCGCAAGCTGCGCAAGCTGCGCACTGTGCCAAGCGCACGTTTCACCTTGACCTGGTAGATCAAGCGGACATATCCGAGGTAGCGCAGTTTGTGACGAAGCTGGGTATCGAACACGTCAGCCAGATCACAGATTGCGTCGTGCTGTTTAACCAGATCTTCACGCGTCGGATCAGACTCAACGAGAGTTCCGATCTTGCCGCGGAGGGAGTTGATCGCTGTTGCCAGCGACTGCATGATTGCGCCGGCTTTTTGGTAGCCATAACGCTGATGCACTTTCACGAAACGCAGCGCCATTGCATGCCGGGTCTCGTGGCTTTCAATGCCGCGCACAATGAACGGCAGTTTGTAGAGTTCCATTTAGGTCTCCTGAAAAAGAAAAAGCCCGCCGAAGCGGGCCACACAGAGGGAGAGCACAAGGAATCAGTAGGAAGGAATCAAAGGATCAAAGGAAGAGCGAAGCCGCTCCCCGAAAGGAGGGGCGTAGCGGTTCTCACTCGGAGCGAGAGAGATTGGGTACTTGCTTTGCCAGCAGCCACTGGTCACCAAGGTGGCGAACAGACGTGACCCATTTGCGGACGTAGACACGGCGCTGTTGCGGTGTCCAGTCGTAGTTCGCAAACAGGCGACGGACACGCTTGAGCTGATTTGTGTTCATGACTTTGCTTTCATTTGGTCACGGGTCCAGACGACAAGAAGCTGGGCGTCAAGCACTGCCTGCAACACGTCGTTGAAGTATTCCGGTTGGTAATTCGCTGGATGCTCGAGGTACTCCTCGATGTCAAGGCCAACGGCTGTCAGCAGCGAGGTGATGCGCCGCAATGCGTCGTGAACGCTGGTTGGAGTTGTGTTCATGGAATGATTGATCCAAGAGTGGATGATGAAAAAGAAAAGCCCCGGCGTGCGGGGCTGTCGATCACGGAAACAGTTGGCGGTATCAGTCTTTGGGTTTGTAGATGGTGTTCAGTGTCTCGAACGAACCATCATCAAACTTTTGCACGATTACCGACGTGCGGACATCGGTCTTACCAAGGCGCGGGTGGTCGAGTGCGTATACACGGGCAAACTCAAACTCGTCACCGTTGTCGGTGGTGCCGGAGAAAAACCTGGCGTTACCCCGGAAGTGAACTACTGGTTTCATTTACTGCTTTCAATGCACGTTTGGCCTGGTTCTTGGCGCGCAGACGAACTTGGCTGGTCGCTTGTGTGCCGTCGTATTCAGGCATCTCAAGGAGATCCTTGAGCGCCGTCGTCAGGTATTCAACCTGGGACCGCAGTACAGCGGTCTCACGGATGAAGTACAGAGCGGACTCATCCTCGCTGTTGGTTACGAGGATGTTCACGCCAACGCTCCGCGGCCCTCGAGCACGACGCGGGTGACTAGGTCAACCACGGACGAATGCTTGCCGCCGATGTGCCAATCGGTGATCTGTGACACCGGAAGACCGTCATCTCCCAGGTAGGAGACGCCATTCTTCCAGTTGTAGATGGTGGCGACCTGGCCGTTGTCGAACATGATGTACCACTCGGCATCGGTCTTGTACCTGTCACCTTCCGTGGGCTGACCGAACAGGCCGATCAGCTCCAGGTAGTTGGCCTCGATGTAGCCTTGCAGGCTGGTGCCATCGATGTTGATGGCGGGGAACTCGTCGTTGTGGGTTGTGTATCTCATTTGATCTCCTGTTGAACAATCTCGACTTCGGCAAACGCCGAGATGTGGAAGACATGACCCTCATCGTCGGTGCAGTACGAGTACATTCCGTCGATGTGGTCGAAGTTGAGCTCGGAACCGTCAGCAAAACGGATCCGGCTGTTGCTTGGCACTTCGTAGAGTTTCATATTGGAGCCTCCTCAGCGTCAGATGGATAACGGGGATCGCGTGGCTCCTTGTACGGAGGCAGCGGGAAGGGCGGGAACGGCCAGGTCATGGCAGCACCTCGTTCTCGCCAATGTGGTCGTAGTACGAGCGCTCGACTCGTTCCCAGGCGTTGATGTGTTTGTTGAATCTCAGCTTGGGCTTGAGCTTGACGTAGGTCGTGCCACCTGGGTGCAGATTGCCGAGGTTGATTTTCTTGGCTGGATACAGCTTTACAAAGACACCTCGGTAGTCATGCAACCTATGGCCGACATCACCGCCATCGGCGTAGTGTCGGATCAGGTCGATGTTGTCCAGGATGGCCTGGCACTGCTCGCGGTTCACGTCATGTCACCCGTGTACGGATCGCCGCCGGGCTGATCGACAGCGCCCCAGGAACCATCACGCCAGGCGTCACAGGAATCACGCTTGACGGTGTAGGTGGCATACCGCGGTGACTCACGGCACAGGCAGTACGCTTGGATGCCAGAGCCATTGGACTGAGCGATCATCTCGGACCAGTAGCGACAGCCGTCGCACACCTGGCCAGGCTCATTGTTTCGGTGGAACATGGTCATTCCCCTTTGAGGGCAGCTTCCGCGCCATCATGCTCAGCGTTGTATATTTTTTCCGCCCACCCCATCAGTTCCCTGGCGGACTCGGCGGATTCAGTATCCAATCCACCGTTGATGGATGCAAGCGCGATCAACTGACCCAGCATCTTGGCGACAATCAGTTTGATGGTGTCAGCGTGATGCTCAGGCACACCGTCAGAGCACATATCAAACACGTCTCTCAGTTTCATGGTGAGCAGCGCCGCTTCGACAGCGCGGGCGTAGTTGGCGCCACGAACAGACCGAAGGTTGTCCATCATGTCGCGGGCGGATTCGAAGTGGTCTTTGGCTTTGTTATTCATTTCGTATTACTTCCGTATTGCTCGTGGAATGATTGGGCCGAGAGTGACCCGCGGGAAACAAGCACCAGGGCTGGCGAACCAACCCCGGTGTTGTTGCATCACATCGGCGCGGGACCGACGTCGGCGCTCGGTGCCGTGATGGTGACCTTCAGCGGCTTGACCAGGCGCTCACGCACGCGGGCGATCAGCACCTCGGCGCAGGCATTGGCGTCAGCTCCGTCGGCAGCGTTGTCAAAGGCAACCAGAGCCTCGAGGAGGTAGATCTGGGTGGACTTCTCACGCACACCGGCGCCAGGCAGGTCACGACCGCCGAGAGCGGCAGCACGACCGATCTGGGCCAGAGTGGCCGGCTGCATATCGCGCTGGGCGATCGCAGCAGAGATCAGCTTGGAAGCGTCCGAGCGGGTAGCCGGGACGGTGGAAACGCCAAGAGCCAGTAGACGCGAGACTTGTGCCTCGGTCGGAGCGGCGGGATTGGCAACGGTAGTAGCGAGAGCGATTGTCATGAGAATCTCCTTGAGATGACAGTTGAACAAAGGAACACGGAAAAAAGGAAAAGCGGAGTGCTTCCCCCGATAGGGAAGCACGCAGCGGAGCTACGAGAGAGGCAACGTCAAACGAGCGGACGTTGCTGGGACGCGGGAGCGTAGCGAGCCTGGTACGCCTGGCAGCGCTTCCAGTCGCGGTGATTCATCACGCCAGAACCCAGGCAGGTGAAGCACTTGCCCAGGTTGCGGAACAGCCCAGTGCCAGCGCACTTGGGACAACGCACCGATTCACCGGCTTTCATAGGTCGCGAGTGGCTACCCAGCCGATGAAGATGAAGGCCGCGAGAGAGACGATCATTTGAGCTCCAGTCAGCGATCCGATGCCGAAGGCGATGATCGTGAGAGAGGTGCCGATGAGGCAAAGAAGCATGACGAAGGCGAGAACAAAGCGGTTCATGGTTTTCTCCAAAAGAAAGCCCCGCGAACGGGGCAGGGTTGATTAATAGACGTTGGCAAGTCCGCGAAGGGCGTAGCTCGCACGAATACGTTCTTCGTGCTTATGCTCCTGGTCATCCAGGTAGCGCTGATACTCAGCTTCGTCTTCATCAGTCCAGTTGCTGGGAACAACCGGAGCACCGTCGAAGCAAATGTCGTCGGGATCAGACATGGTCAGTCTCCAAAAGTGGTTGAGAAATCAACAGGTTATCCACAGGCAACCACACAAGTGTGAATAACCTGTGGATAAGTCCACCAAAATAAGGAAAACGTAGTCGTTTCCTCGATAGGGAAACGACGAAGTGATGTACAGAATTCACACAAGACGTAGGCAAACCCTTGGTATTGCTCGATGTGTGACGGACTATCAATGAGTTGTAGCTCCGCCACGCAGATGGGTTGGCCCTGGCGTACCGGACCTGTTGGCAGATGGACGTGGGGTATGAGGACTCCAGTGCATATACCGTTACACGTGCGAGTCCACCAAAAAGAACCATCAGCAAGCCGTTAAATCGGTCCGTGGCTGCGTTTTTGGGGGTGGGGGTAGGGGGTAGTACCCCCATGGACCCAAAAAGAGCTCCTACGGGGGGCTAAGGAACCCCGGATATGCTGTGTTTTTCACAGCGCAGGAGTACATCGATGTTGAATGCAGTGCAGGTAGAGGCGTTTTTGCACCAATTCGAGACGTTAAGGCGAGTCGAGGTGCGCGAGACGAGCGAAATCGTCCACGCTCCGTGGCATGTAACCCTCTCCGGGAGCGTGATGCTGTACGGCGAGCCGCATTACTTCGAGTCTGAGCTCGATTTGCGGGAGTTTGGAGCTCAGTCGGACCTGATGAAGCTGGTCGAGCAGCTCTTCAAGACGTTTGCAGCGGCGTCAGAGAAGGTTCGCCTCTCTCACTGACGCCTATATATAGTTATATATAGATATATACGTATATAGATATCGGTATACAACCGGTTATACGTAGAACGGTTATACGTAACCGGTATATACCGGTGTTATTTGTAGTAATAGACACACACTTTGAGAGTGTGTGTCGTATGGTTATATAAACGGTTATACGTACTACGGTTATACGTAGTTCTTATATACCGGTATATCTTTTATATATCTATTTGCAGAAAGCGTGCCAACTTGTAGTTGGGGTTTGTACCAATACCTTCCGGGAAAACCTCAGCCATACTTCCAACTGCTCATGATGGCTGGTTTAGACATTGGCCATGCGCCCAGCGGAAGGTGGCGCGTAACATCCGCAGTCAGGGCCTGGGTCCTACACGAAAGTGCTCCTCCCCGGCGTGACCTGACCGACTGGTGCCCGTAAGGCACCGC
>DAIRSS010000003.1:0-37332 GCA_036804285.1 Ilumatobacteraceae bacterium | reverse complement strand
GCGGGATGGTCAGGTGACCCGGACGGTCTCATAAGCCGTACTGAGCGTGGATCGTTACCACGTCCCGCAACCACCTCCGATAAAGCTGGCGTGGCGTAACGGTAGCGTCACGGTTTTGTAGTCCGTGGGTGTGGGTTCGATTCCTGCCGCCAGCTCCATCAGGCCAATCCCCAACGACAATCGGCGCATGCCACCAACGGCAGACATGAGGTTGATATGGCTGCACGCATGCGCAAGACCCATCAAGACGACGTACGCAAAAAGATCCAGGCTTCGTACTACATCGGAGCCCTGCACGACCACGTGACCGGCAAGAAGGAAATGTCCGAGTCCCAGATCCGTGCGGCGAAGATCCTCCTGGATAAATCCCTTCCGAACCTGTCCGACGTCAAGATCGAAACCGGGACTCAAGGCATCACGTTCAATCTGAACGCGGCGCTCCCGCCCAAGAAATGAGTCTCGAGGTAGTCGAGCATGACGACGGGCTGGTCACGTATTACCCGCCTGGCCCCAACGCCGCAGCGTTTCACGCTGACAATTCATTCATCCGTGGCCTCATGGGTCCAGTCGGTTCTGGGAAGTCGTCTTCCTGTTGCTCAGAAATCGTTATGCGCGCCCTCCGGCAAGAGCCGTGGTACGACAACGTCCGGCGATCCCGCTGGGCCATCATCCGAAACACCTACCCCGAACTGAAGTCCACCACAATCAAGACGTGGCAGACCTGGTTCCCGCAGAACGTGGCGCCTATCCGCTGGGATACGCCCATCACCAGCTTCATGCGGATCGATGACATCGGCGACGGCACCTCGATGGAGCTCGAGGTCATCTTCCTGGCGCTGGACTCTGAGCTGGACACCGGAAAGCTGCGCTCCCTGGAACTTACCGGCGTGTGGATCAACGAGGCGTCCGAGATCTCCAAGGGCGTTTTCGATATGTGTACTCAGCGTGTGGGCCGCTACCCGTCCAAGCTGAAGGGTGGCCCCTCCTGGACCGGCGTGATCATGGACACGAACCCGCCGGACGACGACCACTGGTACTACCAGATCGCGGAGCTCGACACCCCCAAGGGCTGGCAGTTCTTCCGTCAGCCTGGCGGTCTGTATCGGGATGAGGACGGCGCCTACCATCCAAACCCGGAAGCCGAGAACATCGACAACCTACCGTCTGGCCATGAGTACTACATGCGCCAGATCGGCGGCAAGCAGGACGGCTGGATCAACGTCTTCCTGCTCGGAAACTACGGCACGACCTCAGACGGCAAGCCCGTCTTCCCAGAGTTTAACGATCGGGTTCACGTCAGCGAGAAGCACCTCGAGCCGGTGCGCGGCCTGCCCATCATCCTGGGCTGGGACTTCGGGTTAACCCCAGCCTGCATCATTGGTCAGCAGATGCCGAATGGGCAGCTCCGGATCCTGGAAGAGATCATTGCGGAGGATATGGGTATCCGTCAGTTCACCGCTGACGTTGTCCGCCCCATCCTGACCAACAAGTACAACGGCTTCACCAGGTTCTCGGAAGGCGACCCCGCCGGCCAGATTCGGGCGCAGACCGACGAGCGCACCTGTCTCCAGGAGCTGTTCGAGCTGGGCATCCCAACTGAGCCCGCGCCAACCAATGATTGGATACCCCGGCGAGAATCGGTTGCATTCTTCCTGACACGCATGATCGACGGCGGGCCGGGTCTGTTGTTGGACCCACGTTGTTCGGCGTTGCGTAAAGGATTCAATGGTCGCTACCGGTATGAGCGCGTGAAAAGTTCAGGCGCTGCGCGATACAGGGACCGTCCCGTCAAGGATGCTTTTTCGCATCCTCATGACGCTCTTCAGTATTTGTGCATGCGGGTGCGTAACGGCCTGCGTCCTGCCAGGGCGCGATCGGTCGTACAAGCATCCAGCAGGGGATGGACCTGAACATGAACGGACTTGCAATTGGAATGCTCGGAGCTACGCCTCCGACAGAAGTGGACATCAAGGTTAAGCAGAAGAACGACCTGATTGACGTCCTGTACTCCGGCCTCTCACGCCACATCTCGGATTGCTGGGAACGAGCCAAGTTCTCCAAGACCGAGACTACCGAGCGCCTGCTCAAGTGTGAGCGTCAGCGCCGCGGCGTCTACGATCCGGACAAGGCTATGGAGATCGCCAGGACTGGTGGCTCTGACATCTACATGCGGATCACGGACATCAAGGCCCGTGCCGCTGCCAACTGGATTGTGGACGTCATGCTTGGTGGCGGACGTCGCGCCTACGAGCTTCAGCCGTCCAAGGAGCCCGAGCTTCCGCCCGAGATCTCCGCCGGCATCGTTGAACTCGTGCAAATGGAGATGCAGCAGTTCGTTCAGGCTGGTGGACAGGTTCACCCTGAAGCCTTCCGTGTCCGTATGGAGCAGGTCCACGACACGATTATGGCTC
This sequence comes from Ilumatobacteraceae bacterium, assembly GCA_036804285.1. GTDB lineage: Bacteria > Actinomycetota > Acidimicrobiia > Acidimicrobiales > Ilumatobacteraceae > UBA3006. The sequence goes on along the minus strand of DAIRSS010000003.1, from coordinate 34,921 downwards.
GCATGCGCGAGGAGGCAGACCGCTGCGCCAACCGCATGGAGAACAAGATCGAGGACCAGCTCACCGCTGGCGGCTTCGAGGTTGCGTTCCGCGAGTTTATTGACGACTTCGTCACCTACCCGACCGCCATACTGAAAGGTCCGGTCGTGCGTCGCAAGAAGACGATGCACTGGGGGCAGGGCTTCCAGCCAGTTGTTGTGAATGACTACGTGCGTCAGACCGAGCGCGTGTCGCCGCACGATATGTTTCCGTCACCCAACTCGAGCAACGTCAACGACGGATACCTGATCGAGCGTCACCGCCTGACCCGCTCCAGCCTGCAAGCTATGCGTGGCACTCCTGGGTACAGCGATGATGACATCGACCAGGTTCTCGATCGCTTTGGCGATCAGGGTTTCCGTCAGTGGTTGATGGGCGACCAGGAGCGCGACCGACTCGAGGGCAAGCCTCACTCTCGTCTGTACACCAAGGAAGTGATTGAGGCCCTGGAGTTTTGGGGTTCGGTCAGCGGCAAGATGCTCATGGACTGGGGCTTTAAGAAGAAGCTCGACCCGTACAAAGAGTACGAGGTCAACGTCTGGCAGATCGGCCCCTTCATCATCAAGGTGTCGCTCAACCCGGATCCGCTGGGCGCCCGCCCCTACGAGATCGCACAGTGGGTTCCGGTGCCTGGCTCCTTCTGGGGCGTGGCTCTGGGCGAAGTGATGCGCGACGTGCAGATCATGTGCAACGCGGCGGCTCGCAGCCTTGCCAACAACATGGGCGTGGCGTCTGGTCCCCAGGCTGAGATCCACGTCGATCGTTTACCTGACGGCGAAGACGTGACGTCGATGTTCCCCTGGAAGATCTGGCAGACGACCAGCGATCGAACCGGTGGCGGTCAGCCGGCTGTGCGCTTCTTCCAGCCGAACATGAATGCGGCGGAGCTGCTCAACGTCTATCAGTTCTACATGCGCCAGGCCGACGAGGTCACCGGCATCCCGAACTATGTGTACGGCAGCGGCGCCGCGGGTGGTGCTGGCCGCACAGCATCTGGATTGTCTATGCTGATGGACAACGCGGCGAAGGGCATTAAGTCAGCGATTGCTTCGGTGGACGTTGTTGTTTCTTCTATCGTAAACCGACTGTACGTCCACAACATGATCTACGACCCGGACATTTCGGCCAAGGGCGACTTCAAGGTCATGGCCAAGGGCGCCATGGGTCTGGTGGCCAAGGAGCAGTTGCAGATGCGTCGCAACGAGTTCCTGCAAGCCACAGCCAACCCGGTCGATCTTCAGATCGTCGGGCCGCAAGGTCGCGCCTACCTTTTGCGTCAGGTTGCCGAGTCTCTCCAGATGGACACCGACAAGATCGTGCCAACCCCGGAGGAGCTCGAGTTCAAGCAAGAGCAGATGCAGGCTATGCAAATGCAGCAGATGGCAGCTCAGCAAGCTCAAGCACCAGCGACACTCGATACCGCAGGTAACCCCGCCGGCGGCGAATCGGCAAACCTAGTCCAGTGAAGGATATGTCATGAAACAACCGTACAACGCAAAGAAGCCCAACACCGGCAAGATTAAGCCCGAGGAGAAAAACATTTACATGGAGCACGACATGGAGCACGACATCGACGAAGCTCCGCTGCTGCGCCATCTTCCTGGTTTCCTGCCGCCGAATGTGTGCGATGAGACGCAGGGTCCTGGAATTCGCTCTCTGCAAAACTACAAAAAGTAAGGTCCGTGATGGCGGCAAAAATGTTTCGCGGAAAAGAAACCCGCGCCGAAGAGATGGCAGAAGCCAAGGCGCTGAAGAGCGGCAAGATCAGCAAGGATCAGTACATGGCCGGCGAGAAGAGTGAAGGCAATCACAGCGCGAAGGAGATCAAGCGCAACGCCGACGCCATCAAGTCTGGCCGCATGAGCCCTGCCAAATACGCCGGCGAGCACATGGCTGACGGTGGCCTGGTCATCGGTGGTTACGGCGCTCCCAACGAATGCACGTACAACTTGGGCCCTGGGGTCCGTAGCCGCCAGGACTACAAGAAGTAAGCACATGCTTGCGAAACCACCAATTACAGTTCTCCAATCGTTAGCCTCGCTGGGAGGGAACAGTGATTTTGAAGTGGTGTGTAGCTGGCTTGAAGAATCTTTGGGCCAAATTCGCAGCACAAATGACGCCACTCGCGACGAAGTTCAGTCTCGGTGGAATCAAGGAGCGTCTCAAGCGCTGGCTGAGTTTCTGGAAAAGAAGCAGTCAGCAAGAGACATCCTCCGAAAACTGAAGTAACCCGCCCCGTTGGGGCAACCGCATGACCAGCGGCGGTATCGCTGGCAACCGAGAACACCGGATCGAAGTATTAGGGAAAACCCTCAGAGGCCCCTGACGCGGAGTGAAGGCTCAAGGAGTTTGAATTGAACCTACCACGTGCCGTCCTCGAGGCGGAAAGAAAGGCAGACGAAGCTCTTCAACGACTGCAACAGGCTCGACAGCCGCAGCAGCAGCAGCAAGATCCCCCGCCAGGCGATCCTTCTGCTTCGGACCCTCCGGCCAATACGCCGGCTCCGAGTGAACCAGCAGCTCAGGCAACCACCGCACCCGCGGCCACCCCTCCGTCAGAGGGAGACGATAAGTGGGAAGCAAGGTACAAAACGCTGCACGGCAAATACAACGCCGAGGTTCCCCGACTGCATGCGGCGCTCAAAGAGCGTGACGGCAAGTTGAATAGCCTGACCGAAGAAGTGGAGGCGCTTAAGGCATCGCTCGCGAAACCGAAAGAATCGCTGGTGAAGCCGGAGGAAGTGAATGAGTACGGTGAGCCGCTCGTAGACCTGATCCGCCGCGCAGCGCGGGAAGAGGTTCAGGGTAAAGACGACGAGATCGCCCAACTCAAGAAACGGCTGGAGTCGCTTGATTCGACTCTGGTTCAGAACAAAGAGGTCGGCTTTTATGAGAAGTTGGCTTCGTCGGTTCCGGACTGGATGGCGATCAACGATGACCCCGACTTCCATACGTGGCTGAGTGAGATCGATGAGATCACCGGCTACACGCGCCAGGACATTCTTTCGGAGGCTGAAGGGAAGCGCGATGCGGATCGCGTTGCCAGATTCTTCAATGCGTTCAAAAAGGTTCAACAGAACAAAGCGGCAGCAGCTACCAACTCGCTGGACTCGCAACTTGTTCCGGTAGCGACTCGGACCCCCGAGGCGCCAGCGGGCAAGAAGCTCTGGACTCGCGGAGAGATCGCAAATTTCTACGCTCGAGAACGGAGAGGCGAGATCTCTGATGCGGATGCTGCTGCTATCGACGCAGAAATTCAGTTGGCGATTCGAGAAAAAAGAGTTCGATAGGCCGACTGATTAGTACCGAAAGGTTTGAATCATGTCAGTTACCGCTTCTAGCAACTACTACGGCTCCGGCAATGCTGGGGATTACGCCAGCTCGTCCGGTTCCAACTTCATCCCCGAGGTTTGGTCGGGCAAGCTCCAGGTCAAGTTCTACAAGAGCACCGTCCTGGGCGAGATCACCAACAACGACTGGGAAGGCGAGATCAAGGGCCAGGGTGACAAGGTCAACATCCGCTCGATCCCCACGATCACCATCAGCAACTACTCCAAGGGCCAGAACCTGACCAACCAGGTTCCCACCTCCACGCCCCTGGAGCTGAACATCGACAAGGGCAAGTACTTCGCAGTCGTTCTGGACGACGTGGATGCTACCCAAGCCGACGTCAAGCTGATGGACATCTTCACGAACGACGCTTCGCAGCAGATGAAGATCGCGATCGACGGCGACGTGCTCGGCAGCGTGTACGCTGACGCAGCCACCGCCAACAAGGGTGCCACCGCTGGCGCTATCTCTGGCGACATCAACCTGGGTGCTACCGGCGCTCCCCGCCAAGTGACCAGCTCCACGGTTCTGGACATGATCCTGGACATGGGTCAGTGCTTGGACGAGCAGAACGTGCCCGAAGATGGCCGTTGGGCCGTGCTCCCCGCTTGGATGGCTTCGCTGATCAAGCGCTCGGACCTGAAGGCAGCTTACCTGACCGGCGACTCCGTCACGCCCCTGCGTAACGGCAAGCTGGGCATAGTGGACCGCTTCACCCTGTACGTCAGCAACAACCTGTCCAGCGTCACCGACCTGGGATCCGATGCTGCTGCTGGCGGCACCGGCGGCGCTGCCGACTACAAGGCATGGAACATCATGGCCGGCACCCGCGACGCGATCTCTTTCGCTTCGCAAATGACCAACGTCGAGACCCTGCGTGCCCAAAGCACGTTCGGCAACATCGTCCGCGGTCTGAACGTGTACGGCTTCAAGGTGACCAAGCCCGAAGCTCTGGTTCACGGCTACGTCCGCAAGTGATCGGGTAAACCCTGATGGAGGGGAGGGAGGAAACTCCCTCCCTTTTTTTATGAAATTGCTCAAACAAAAGACATCTGGCCATATCTACGCGTGGACTCCGCAGCTCGCGCAGCGGGACGACATGGAGCCTTACGAGCACCCGCCACAGCCCGTTCCGCAGGAAAACCCCAACGAAAATCCAGAGACAGCGCAGTCGGAAACGGCGCCTGGTCTCGGTATTGAGGACGCCCTCAAAGCCTTCAGGAAAGAGGCCGGCAAGCCCCAGCGCAAGTCCAAACAACCGCCGGGTGAAGCATGAAGGTCTCTGACGTTCTTTCTCGGGTTCGATCCATCCTCAACGATGCTGACGCTACTGGCTACCGCTGGACAGATCAGGAGCTGATCGACGCCATCAACGATGCGCAAGGCATCATTGCGGTATACCGCCCTGACTGTTTCCCGGTCAGCGAGGTCGTCACCCTGGCGGCTGGCTCCAAGCAGTCCATCCCTTCTTCCGGCTACCGCTTGCTGGACGTGATCCGAAACATCGGCTCGGACGGCACGACTCCTGGTCGTGCAATCCGCCCCACCGATCGCGACACTTTGGATGCCTACGATCCGTACTGGCACACCAACACCAAGAAGTCCGAGGTCAAGAACTCTGTCTACGACGAGCGCAACCCCACGACATTCTGGGTGAATCCTCCAGTGAACGCCGGGGTAAAGGTCGAGCTCCTGTACTCCAAGCGTCCGACTACTCTGACAGCAACCAACAACGACTTGGCAATTGCTGACGCCTACTTCGAGGGCATCGTGCTGTTTGTTCTGTTCCGCGCATACGCCAAGGAAGCCGACTACGGCGGCAACGCAGCTCTCGCTAACAACTACCTGAATCTGTTCGGCGGACTCATGGGCATGAAGTTGCAGAAGGATGTGGCATTCGGCCAGTCCTTGAACCGTAAGGGCGGCGAGTCCAATCCGCAAAGCATTCAAGCTGGAGGCGTCTGATGGCTGCGTCCTACGAAGATTTCTTCCCCAACATCATGCCCGAGGTGCCTGGCGCCGCGGAGATGCTGGTGGTCAACGCAGTGCGCAACGCCTGCATCGAGTTCTGCGAGAAGAGCCTGGTGATGGTCCGCGACCACGACCCTGTCACACTCAAGCAAGGCGTCGTTGATTACGACCTGGAGCCGACAAAGGGCTACATCGTCGTGAAGGTGATGCAAGCCTGGCTCGAGGACACGCCTTTGACTCCGCTGGCTCCCGACTTTGTGCGTGAGGCATCGGTCTACAACCGTCTGTTCAGCTCGTACCAGGACAAGTCCAGCACGCCGAGGTTCTATCTCCAGAAGGATGAGCGCTCGGTGTCCGTGTGGAATCCGCCTGAGAAGGACTACCCCAGCGGTTTGACCATGCGAGTGGCACTGAAGCCAACTCGCGCCAGCGAATCAATCGAGAGCGTGATCCTCGAGGACTATGCCGAAACGATCGCAAGCGGCGCTCTGTCTCGCTTGATGATCAGCGTTGGCAAGCCGTACAGCAACGAGAAGATGGCGGCAGTTCACAGGACCCTTTTCCAGCAGGGTATTAACGTGGCTCGTCAGCGCGCTACCCACGGCCAGGTCCGTTCCGTAATGAGCGCAAAGCTCCGGAGAATTTGATATGCCAGCAGCAAGCTATGACTTCGAGATCGAACAGGGAGCGACTCTGATCAAGCCGATTGTCTGGAAAGACAGTGCTGGAGTACCCGTCAACCTGACCGGCTACACAGCCAAGATGCAGATCCGCAAGAGCGCTGCATCGGACGATGTGTTGCTTGAGCTATCATCGACCAACGGCAAGCTGGTTCTCACCACTGGTTCAGGAACTGGCGCCGGAACGATAACGATGATTTTCAGCGCGACGACCACCGCGGCGATCGGCTGGTCTCGTGGCAAGTACGACCTTGAGTTGACCTCTAATGACGGAACCGTGACCCGTCTCATGGAGGGAGAGATCACTGTTTCCAAGGAGATCACTCGATGAGCGATTTGGTCGTTGTCGAAGAAATCGGCGCAACCGTTGTCGTCCAAGAGGTTTCCTCTGCGCAAACGGTCACCATCGTTAGCGAGGGGCCGCAAGGGCCGCAAGGCATCCAGGGCATTCAGGGTATCCAAGGTATCCAGGGGCCAAAGGGTGACACCGGTGACGTGACGCCTGAGCTCATGGCGGCAAAAAATGCCGCAGAGACTGCGGCAACAAATGCCGCCAGCTCTGCCGCGTCCGCCTCCACTTCGGCTTCGACCGCGACCACGAAGGCTGCGGAGGCCGCAACGTCGGCTACTGGCGCGGCCAGCTCAGCCACCGCCTCCGCCGGTTCTGCCACGACGGCGACTACAAAAGCAAGTGAGGCTGCATCGAGTGCGTCCGCAGCCGCTACATCGGCAACCAACGCCGCTGCAAGCGCGAGCTCGGCAGCAACTTCTCAGGCCAATGCCGCAACCAGCGCGACGAACGCCGCCTCCTCCGCAACCTCTGCGTCCGGATCGGCAACTACCGCAACGACCAAGGCATCCGAGGCGGCAACATCAGCCACCAATGCCGCAACGTCGGCCTCGACCGCGACCACTCAGGCTGGTATCGCAACCACCAAAGCGGCAGAAGCGGCAACCTCCGCTACGAACGCAGCCACCAGCGCAACGTCTGCCGCTGGTTCAGCAACGACCGCAACAACAAAGGCGACGGAAGCCGCGACCAGCGCTACCAACGCTGCTACGTCGGCTACCAATGCGGCAAACAGCGCCACCGCCGCCTCTACGTCTGCGACCGCAGCAGCCACTAGCGAGACCAACGCCGCGAGCTCGGCGTCGTCTGCGTCCACATCTGCCAGCACGGCGACAACCAAGGCGGCGGAAGCGGCCACCAGCGCAACGAATGCTGCCTCGAGCGCATCGACCGCCACCACGCAAGCCGGTATTGCCACTACGAAGGCATCTGAAGCGGCGACCAGTGCGACGAACGCAGCGTCCAGCGCAACCACGGCTACGACACAGGCAACGAACGCGTCCTCGAGCGCCACCGATGCTGCCACCGCAAAGGCCGGTGCAGAGTCGGCCAGGGATTCCGCCCTTGCTGCGTTTGCCAACTTCAACGACCAGTACCTGGGGCCGAAGTCTTCCGACCCGACGACCGATAACACTGGTGGCCCTCTTGCCGCTGGCAACCTGTACTACAACACCAACTCAATGGCCTCCGGTGGTGGCATGAAGGTGTACGACGGAACGGCCTGGCTTGCCGCGTACGCGTCCCTGACTGGGGCATTGCTGGTCGCTAACAACCTGTCCGACCTGGCGAGCGCCACAACGGCGCGCACCAACCTCGGCATCGGCAACGTCGAGAACAAGAGCGCGTCCACCATTCTCGGTGAGCTCACCTCGAGCAACGTCACCACGGCCTTGGGCTTCACGCCCGCCACGGCAGCAGCCGGACAACCGACCGGCGGCGCGGCTGGACAAGTTCTGTCAAAGATTGACGGCACCAACTACAACAGCCAGTGGATCGACAACTTTGCCACCGACGTTCGTGTGGCGGTGAAAAACAGCACCGGCGCAACTCTCTCCAAGGGCACGGTGGTCTACATCTCCGGCGCCAACGGCGACAACATCCTCGTCAGCAAGTCTCTGGCCAACGCAGAATCCACATCGAGCAAGACCTTCGGTATTGTGTTTGCGGACATCGCCAACGACACCATCGGCAACGTGGTGTGCGAGGGCGCCCTGTCGGGCATTGATACGTCTGCCGCGACGGCCGGCGATCCGGTGTGGTTATCCCCAACCACGGCCGGCGGCATGGTTTTTGGCCTTGCCAACAAGCCGGTTGCGCCGAACAACACAGTGTACCTTGGCGTGGTTTCGCGTGTTCAAGCCAACAATGGCGTCATCCAGGTCAAGATCCAGAACGGCTACGAGCTGGATGAGCTGCACGACATCCTGATTACGTCGAAAGCTACCAACGACTTCCTGGTGCTAGCCTCAGACGGCCTGTGGAAAAACCGAGCTCTCGCCAGCGGCGACGTCACCACGGCGCTTGGATTTACGCCATTTTCATCGGCTGGCGGATCAATGTCCGGCAACCTCCAGGTCAACGGAACCGTCAGCGCCACGCAGTTCAATGGCAGCGCCGCCGGACTGACCGGAATCAAGACCGTCAACGGCAGTTCCATCCTTGGCTCCGGCAATCTGACAATCGATGCGCTGCCGAGCCAAACGGGCAACAGTGGCAAGTTCCTCACCACGAACGGAACCGCTGCATCGTGGGCCTCGTTAGGTATTACTTCCGGCACTCCCACTGCTAGCGGGTTGCTGTACGGAAAAACGGACACCGGCGTTTATTCGGCGCCCCAAGAGATCGACTATGGAACCGGAACTGCCAAGATTAGCATCGGCGCCTCTACATCGACTATTTTCGGAGACAGCTACGACTCTGGATCCGCAGCTGTATCGATCTACAACGCCATCGGGGACGGCACGCTCCAGATCGGGCAGAACCTCAAGATCGTGGTGGAGGTTCCGAATCCGGGTAACGACGAGTCCGGGTCAGGCGTCTACAACCTGATCGACTTGGGCGCGATCACGGCGATGTCCAGGTCCATAGAGTACGGGACGCACTACTACTCCATCAGCGTCACCAACCCGAACGGTTTTGACGGCACCGGCGCAACGTGGCGTCCGGTCTATCACATCTACGGCTTCTACGTGAAGAAGTTTGTCATTGGCGGCACTGTTGCGGAGAACGTCTTCCTTGGTCTCAACGCCGGCGCAGGTGTCACGACAGGCGGAGAGAACGTTGTCTTGGGCGCAAATGCCGGCGGCAACATTGCTAAAGGCCGCAACAACGTCGTCATCGGGAATGCGGCGACGGCCTCCGCGTACGACGTGAACAACGAGGTCACGCTCGGTAATTCTTTGCACACCAAGACGCGTCTCTTCGGCGCGCTTGCGCTTGGTGGTAGCTCAGTTGGCACGGCTGGGCAAGTTCTCACGTCCCAAGGCCCAGGCGTCGATCCGATTTGGGCCGCTGCTGGATCTGGCCTGCCCACGCAGACGGGCAACAGCGGGAAGTTCCTGACCACGGACGGCACGAATGCCTCGTGGGCAACCGTTGATCTCTCGTCCTACCTGACCACAGCCTCTGCCGCCAGTACGTACCAGCCACTTGATGCGGACCTTACCTCGATTGCCGGGCTCACGGGCACGACGGGTTTGTTGAAGAAGACGTCGGCCAACACCTGGACGTTGGACACGACCGCATACACGACCAACACGGGTACGGTCACTTCGGTGGGCGTGAGCGTTCCGACCGGCCTGTCCGTGTCCGGCACTCCCGTCACGACGAGCGGCACCATTGCCATCTCGCTGACGTCCGGCTACTCGATCCCGACGACCGCAAGCCAGACGAACTGGGATACGGCCTACACCGACCGCAACAAGTGGGACGGCGGCAGCACTGGCCTAGTGGCCGCAACCGCCCGTACGTCGCTTGGTCTCGTGATCGGCACCAACGTGCAGGCATGGGATGCCGACCTGGATGCGATTGCTGCGCTGGCTGGCACCAGCGGTTTCTTGAAGAAGACTGCGGCCAACACCTGGGCGCTGGACACCAACACGTACCTGACTGGCAACCAGTCCATCACCGTTTCTGGCGATGCAAGCGGCTCCGGAACCACGTCGATTGCGCTGACTCTGGCCAACAGTGGCGTGACCGCTGGCACTTACACCAAGATCACGGTTGACGCCAAAGGGCGAGCCACCAGCGGCACCTCGCTGGCTTCTTCCGATGTCACCACTGCGCTGGGGTACACACCCTACAACAGCACCAACCCGAACGGGTACATCACCAGCAGCGGTTCGATCAGCGGCAACGCCGCAACGGCCACCGCCCTGCAAACGGCACGAACAATCAACGGCACGGGATTTAATGGTTCTGCGAACATCGACACGACCGAGTGGTTTCACTCAGACCGCGATTTCCCGAACGGCACACTCATCACAACGAACATCAACTACGCCGTAAGTAGTGGAGATCCGTTCGTTCTGGAAATTCGAGGCAACTCATACGGGAACATTGTCCCGCTGGATTTGCTTTATCAGGGTTACATCTACAGCGACACCATCATCAACCACGGCGGCGTGTCCAACGGATTTAGCATCTCCGGCCTTGTTGCGATCAACAACGGTGGCAACCTGTGCTTCTGGTTTCCAAACCAAGGGTATTGGAACGGTTACAACGTAAAGGTTTACGCCGCATATGCAACCCGCGCCACAAACCGCGTCACATCGATTACCGGCGTCGCAAAGCCAACTACCGCGAAAGAGGTTGCGCTTTCTGCAAACATTCGGCAATCGTTGCACAGCAGCAACTTCACCAATTACTCCCCGAGCCTGACAGGCTCCGGCGCATCTGGCACCTGGGGTATCAACATCTCCGGCATCTCAACGGCAACATCCGGCGTCACTGCCGGGAGCTACACCAACGCCACCGTCACTGTTGATGCCTACGGTCGCGTCACATCGGCTTCAAGTGGATCTGGCGGTGGAGGATCGTACGTTGGGAACAATGCGCAGCTCTTCACTTCGAGCGGCACCTTCACGGTTCCGGCTGGCATTACCAAGCTCAAGATCACGGCGTTCGGTGGCGGCGGTGGCGGCAATTCAAGCACCGGTGGTTTCGGTGGCGCCGGCGTTGCGATCGTGACCGTCACCGCTGGCACCGGTTACACCGTCACCATCGGCTCCGGCGGAAACGGAGCGAGTTACACCGGCTCAGGCGCTACGGCGGGAGGGACCACCAGCTTCGGGTCTCTGGTCACGGCGACCGGAGGCGGGGCTGGTAACGGCACATCCGGCACGTTCAGCACCACCGGAACCCTCATTGCCTCAATGAAGAGCAACACTACAAACCTGTATCTGGGCGGCGGCTCATCCGGGGTGACTATGAACATCATAGGAGGAGGCGGGGGCGGCATGAGCGGCGGCGGATCCCCCGGCAGCGCCCCGAATAGTACGTATATTGGAACCTCCATCATGGGGTCGGTCGGAGTTTATAGCAACCCAAGCGGAGGTGCTGGCGGGGGATCGAATGGAGGCGCTGGCGGTGCCGGATACTTCGACGGCTACAGCTCTTACTCCGGCCGTGGCGGCGGAGGCGGCGGTGGCATGCTGATCGAATGGTAAGGAGATAACACAGTGAAGAAGGCGCTCATTTCCCCGAACGAGCCGGTCGTAGTCGTGACCGACGTGGTCAACGATCAACCGGTGCTAACGACTGTCGATAACTCAGCCCGTGTTGTGGAGGTCTGCGACACGGAGTTTCCGGTGTGTCCTCCGCTGTTCTGGGTCGATTGTGATGACGTGGTAGATGCGGTTAACTGGTATTGGAACACAGCGACGTCGTCCATCGAGCGGATCACGATCCAGACCTACACGCCACCTAGCATAATTCCTGTTTCGGAGATGTCATGAACCAACCCCAAGTGAAGATAGGAAGCGTAGCCAACATCTACTCGCGGATGATGCGCTTCACCAAAAGTGGCGACACCGAGCTCGGCCACACGCACCAGTTCGACCACCTGACGCTTCTGGCCAAGGGCTCGCTGAGAGTCACCGTGGAGGGCCGGGTGAGCGAGTTTACCGCCCCGCACATGATCTACATCCGCAAGGACAAGATCCACGAGCTGGTCGCGCTCGAGGACGACACGGTGGCGTATTGCATCCACGCGTTGCGAGACCAAGGAACCGGCGAGATTCTCGACCCCGATATGATTCCAAACGGGGTTACCCCAGCCCCGGTAGCCGGCGGCTGATCATATACGCGGCAGTAAAACGAATTGCGGTTTCGCTTCGATCGTTGATCGATGAGAAAATCGCGCTCTTTCTACACACTTGGTAAGTGTCTACTAACATACACAGAGCCCCGCTTCGGCGGGGTTTTTTATTTGGAACCCCACCGAAAATAGGCCCTGATTTCCAGCTCCGCGAGGCTCCCATGGAAGGTCAGGTCCATAGCGATTCACAGCCGCAGAGCGGCGTTCATCTCTCAGAGGCACAGCTCGAGCTGATGCTGAACAAAGCTGCCGAATACGGGGCGCGCAAAGCGCTGTCGGACATCGGGCTTCACGACGAAGACGCCGCCAGCGACGTCAGAGAGTTGCGCAGTCTTATCGATACGTGGCGCGACACCAAGCGCACGGCTTGGAAGACGTTCATATCGTGGGGCGTGAAGGGTCTGCTGCTGGCTATCGTTGCCGGCCTGTACCTCAAGACCGGTCACGGCGCCCACCTACCAAAGTGAGGACACCATTGATCCGCTCACTCTCCTGGCAATGGCAAACGGCGCAGTTGCCGCCGTCAAGAAAGGTTGCCAACTCTACAAAGAGATCCGCGGAGCAGCAGGCCAGGTTAAAGACGTCCTCAACGACCTCGATAAAACATTCCGAGCACAACACAAGGACAAACCCCCAACACCTGAACAGACCAAGCAGTACCACGAGGAGCGCGAGCGAGTTAAGCACGTCGCCAACAGCGACCCCAACGACGTCATATCCCAGGTTGGTGAGCAGCTTGGAGCTTTCTTTGACGCATTCGACAAGATCGAGAAGGCTTTCTGGGAAGAAGAGCGTGCCGCAAAGCGCCTTTACACCGGCGATGAGTCGCTGAGTAAGAGGGCTTTGCAGCGTGTTCTGATCCGATCGCGCCTTCAGACGATGGAGGCCGAGATTCGAGAACAGATGATCTATCACTCCCCGACGGAATTGAAAGATCTATGGGGTCGATTCGAGAAGATGCGGGCTCAGATCACTGAGGAACAGGAAGCCGCAAGAGCGGAGCAGCACAGGAAAGATGCACTAGCGGCATGGCAACGGCAGCAAATTCGCAACGCGGTAGAGGACAACCTAATTTGGCTGGTCGTGCTGCTACTGGTCGCGGCGGAGGTTATGGGGGTTCTATGGACGATCCTACTGCATCGGCAGAACGCACTGCCCTCCTGGCCGGGACTACCTTCCTGATGGTGCTGGTGCTGGTGCTGTTTCTATTTGTCGTCGGGCTGTACCTGAGCCTAAAGACCGAGCGAGATGTAAACGATATTCTGAAAGCGAAGATTGTTGGGAGATTGATTCAATGCCCGTGAGACTTTTACTGCTGGCTGTATTGGCGCTGGCTGGATGCCAGGACCGATACCGATACTTCTGTCAGAATCCGGACAACTTCGTTCATGAGTCCTGCCAGAAGCCTCGGTGCCAGTTCACCCAAACCTGCCCGGAATACCTCGTGGCTCCCATCCTGGAAAAGAAAATTGAACAACAGCAACAAACCCCAGCTCCCACCGCTAACCCCGGAAGAAATTGAGGTCCGCGTCTGGGCCTTCGTTGTCGGCGTTGTGACGCTGATCCTGGCCGGAATCGTGTTCTTCATGCTGTACAGCGTGACGTTCGTGACGCAGCCGATCAAGTCCATGGCGCCCATCGACCAGGGCTACTTGAAGATGCTCAACGACATCGTACTGCTCATCGTGGGCGGTATCGGCGGCGTCATGAGTAAGAAGGGCGTCAGCGCGATCGCCAACGCTCTAGGCACACCTCCGGCTCCGCCACCTCCGGCTGCATGCCTGGCACAGGGGGCTCAGCCCCCTCTCCAATCGCCCGTGACCGGCGGGCCGTTTGGAAGTCCGTTTGGCGCGATGCCGGTCTATATCAACCCTGAGTTGGATGAGTCGTGGAGACCGCCGCCCCCGCCGACGACTCCGCCCCACCATCTCGAGCCCGATGCTGAGCGCGAAGAGCTCGCAGCAGCCCGGAAGGAGGCCGGAACATGATCGGACTGTTGCCGAATCCGTGGCTCATCCTTGGCGCAATTGCAATCTGGGTTAGCACTTACTTCTACGGACACCATGCCGGCTGGAAGGAACGCGACCTGGATATGCAAAGCGCCGTCGCTCGTAAGAACGAGGAGTCTCGCAAACGCGAGCAGGATCTGACGAGTAAGCTCAACGACCAATCCGTTCAACTCAAGGAGGCGAACAATGTTCTCAATCAAAAACAGTCTGCTCTTGATCGCGCTATCCGCGCTGGTCGGGTGCGCATCAGCACCCCCGCCAGTTGTGTTTCAGCCGGTCCGAGTGCCCCCGCTCCCAGCGGAGATAGCGCAGAAGCGCCCAGCGAATCTGAGCGACAGACTCTTGCAGCTATTGCAGCCATCGTCGCAGAAGGCGACCGAGCCATCAACCAGCTCAACGCCTGCATCGACGCCTACAACAAAGTAATGGAGTCAGTAAATGGTCAACGCTGAACAGCTTCGACAGCTTCACATCGGGGCTGAATGGGTTGAACCGCTGAACAGTACGTTCGAGCGCTGGGGGATTGTCACGCCCCGCCAGCAAGCGGCGTTCATTGGCCAGTGCGGGCACGAGTGCGGCAGCTTCCGAGTCCTCGAGGAGAACCTGAACTACCGTGCCGCCACGCTGATGAAGCTCTGGCCCAAGCGGTTCCCGACGCTCGATATCGCCAACCAGTACGCCGGCAACCCTAAGAAGATCGCCAACATGGTGTACGCCAATCGCATGGGCAACCGCGACGAGGCGTCTGGAGATGGGTATCGGTTCCGGGGCAGGGGGTGCATCCAGCTCACCGGCCATGCGAATTACTACCATGCCGGCCAGGCCCTGGGCGTTGACTTTGTCATGCAGCCCGAGCTCGTTGGCACGCCCAAGTACGCGGCTCTGACCGCCGGCTGGTTCTGGGCGACCCATGACTGCAACCGACTGGCAGAAGGGGCGGACTGGGTTGGCCTGACCAAGAAGATCAACGGCGGGACGATCGGTTTGCAGGATCGCATTTCTCACACCCAGATGGCGCTGGCCCAGATCGATCACTCCAGTGTGATGGCTTAACTCCCAAGGAAAATCAGATGGCTACCAAATGGATTCAGGAAGCGACCAAGAATAAAGGCGGATTGCACCGCGCTCTGGGTATCCCGGAGGGAAAGAAGATCCCAGCGAAGACGCTGGAGAAGGCATCTCACGCACCTGGCAAGCTCGGCAAACAAGCCCGCCTCGCCCAAACCTTGAAGAAGCTCAACAAATGAAAGCATCAAACGTCAAGCGAGAAGGCGGAAAGCTCCAGTACCGCGGCCACGAATTCCCCGGTTTCAATAAGCCGGTGAACGCCCCGTCTGGTGACAGCCACAAGAAGATGGTCCTGGCCAAGAAGGGCGACGAGGTCAAGCTGGTGAAGTTCGGCCTGCGCGGCATGGAGGACTACACCCAGCACCACGACGAGAAGCGCCGCGAGAACTACCTGGCTCGCTCCGCTGGCATCAAGGACAAAAACGGCAAGCCCACCAAGGACGATCCTTTCAGCGCCAACCATTGGGCTCGCAAAGAGCTCTGGTGAGGTTTATATGACAGCAATCAGCGTCAAACAATTCGGAGGCATTAAGCCGATCATCAGCGCCAGAATGCTCGGCGCTAATGAGGCCCAGACGGCGCTCAACGCGAAGCTGGTCTCAGGCTCTCTGTTGCCGATGAAGGGCGCCACGACGCTGCAAGCGCTGCAAAGCTCAAACCCGGCAACGATATTCCGCTACGGCACCAGCTCTACCGAGACAAACTACTGGCTTGAGTTTGCGCAAGATACCGACGTCATGCGTAGCCCGATCGCCCAGGACCAGTACGACCGGCTCTACTGGACCAACGGTAGTGGCGTCCCGCGCTACGCCCCAAACTCAATGATCCTTCAGGCTGGCTCTGGCGCCTACCCGCGTGCCTCGTACCAGCTCGGGATCCCGGCCCCAACCACCGCCCCGACATTGTCAAGCACCACCGCGCCAGCAACCAGCGACACGCCGGAGACCAGGACCTACGTCACAACCTACGTCTCGGCGTACGGGGAAGAAGGTCCTCCGTCACCCGCGGCGAATCTGGTCACCATCAAGCCTGACACCTCCGTTACTCTGACCTTGCCCGGCAATCCATCTGGCTCGTACAACATCACCTTGGTCCGGATTTACCGATCGTCCGCTGTGGGCAGCTCGGCACAGTTCCAGTTCGTGGATGAGGTTCCGGTGGCCAACGGCTCCTACACCGACAGCAAGCTCCAGTCTGCCCTCGGTGAGGTTCTTCCATCTACTGACTGGGTCGCTCCTCCGGCGGGGCTGAAGGGCCTGCGCCTGATGGCTAACGGCGCAGCGGTCGGTTTTGTAGGGAAGACCCTATATTTCTCGGAGCCGTACCTGCCGCATGCCTGGCCGCACGAGTATCCGATCGATTACGACATCATCGGGATTGCGACCTACGGGCAGTACGTGGCGGTGATTACCACGTCGTTCCCGTACCTGTTCAACGGCATTGACCCTGCTGCTATGAGCTCTAGCAAGCTGCCGCTGCCGCAAGCGGGCACGTCCAAGCGTTCAATTATTGAAACCGGCAACGGCGTGCTCTACTCATCTCCTGATGGGATGGTTGAGATAGGCACGACTAACGACGTCGTCACCCGTGGCATCTTCAGCCGTGAACAGTGGCAGGCGTACAACCCGTCTTCGATCGAGGCGTACACTTACAACGGTCGCATCCACTGCTTCTACAACAACGGGACTCGCGGCGTCTTGGTGTTTGACTTTATGGGCCAGGGCGCCGTCCTGACCACGAATGACGTCAACACGACCACGGCGGTAACCGCTGGCTTCTACGACGCCACCACGGACAAGCTGTACCTAGCCCAAGGTGGGAACATCGTCCGCTTCGATCAGGGCTCGAACCAGACCTACACCTGGAAGAGCAAGCAGTTCCGCATGGAGTACCCGCACAACTTTGGCTTTGGCCAGGTCACCGCCTACCAGTACCCGGTGACGTTCAAGCTGTACGCAGACGGCGTATTGAAGATGACGAAGACGGTCCAGAACAATAACCAGTTCCGATTGCCATCCGGCTTCCGTGCTTACGAGTGGGCATTCCAGCTTGAGGGTACTAGCGAGGTTATCGAGGCGGCGATTGCTGACAGCACGGCGGAGCTCAAGCAAGTATGAGCACCAGAGAGACTAAGGTCGCGGCAATCCCAGACGTTCGTGATGACAACGTCACGGAGGTGCTGCGTGCCGTCAAAAACGTGCTTCAGGTCCGAGAGGGTCTTCTTGGCGATACCCTTGATCAGTACGTCACCTGGCGCGACCTTACCGATGTGAGCGTTGTCTCAGCCGGAGGTACATCAACTCTCACCAACGGGACCAGGGTTCCGGTAATAGTTCCGCCAACGGTCGATACCGGTTATGACCCGACGGCCGATCTGACAACGCCGAGCCAACCTACCGGGCTCACGATCACCTCCGGCATGACCAGCATCTACCTGGCATGGACCGGAGCGTCATACCGAAATCACGCGTACACCGAGATCTGGCGCGCTTCTACCGATTCGATTGGCAGCGCCGTCAGGATCGGCACGACGATCACCAATCTGTACGCCGATCCAGTTGGCAAGACGAACCAGACCTACTACTACTGGATTCGATTCGTATCAGCCGCGAATGTATCCGGCCCGTATAACGCAACCGCGGGCACAGTCGCATCGACTGGACTGGTGGGAGGCGTCGATCTTTCTCCCCTGATCATCACTGCTGACAAGATTGCATCCGGCGCGATTGATCTTGGCGGTAGCAAGATCACTGGATTACTGGCGAACGCCAATATGGCGGTCATCACCGATCCGACGAAGATCGCTGATTCGCTGATCGGTAACACCAAGCTCGCAAACCTGGCCGTCGATGCGGCAAAGCTCGCGGACTCGTCTGTGACCGCAACGAAGATCGCCAACCTGGCTGTCGGAACTGCTGCAATTCAAACCGGCGCAATCACCACGGCACTTATCGCCAATGCCGCAATCGGATCTGCCCAAATCGCGGACGCCGCCATTACCTCGGCCAAGATCGGCGACCTGGCCGTTGGGAATGCCGCGATTCAGAACGGCGCCATCACCAATGCCAAGATCTCCGACCTAACGGCAGACAAGATCACAGCAGGGAATCTAACCGCGGCAATTAATGTCAACACCGGCTACATCTACGGTGGCGTCAACCCTGCTGGTTCGGCTCCTGGAACTTCCAGCTTCGGCACCGGCTATTTGCTCGGCGCATATGGCGGAGCCAACCAGTTCTTCATTGGCTCGCCCGACCAGAATCTGTTGTGGAACGGAACCAACCTGAGCGTCAAGGGGACAATTAACGCTCTTGCTGGATTTATCGGCCAGAACATTATTGATGCAAACGGCATCAGCTCGCCCAACTACGTCAGCGGTTCTGCCGGCTGGAGCGTCAATAAGGATGGTGGGGCGGAGTTCAACAACGTCACTGTGCGCGGCAGCGTCATTGCCGGGAACAACCCGTCGATTGACTCGACCAACAACACAGTCATGACCAGCGGCACAAGCGGCGTGCGCTTGTATAGCGATGGTCGTGTGGTCATGGGCAACGGCTCGACCAGCTTGGTATGGAACAACAGCGGGCTGTATGTCAACGGCCTTGTTAATGCGACAACATCAAGCTACGGTCCATACATCCAGATCATCGCAAACCAGTCTCCGATTGAAGTGTTAGTGTTTACTGTCGGAAAAGGCGGACCGGTTATATGGGGTTCAACCTGGACGATCTGGGCCACTTACGACGGTACACCACCAAGCGATAACAGATTCTTTGATGGAGAGTTCATATTTGAGCTATTCAAAGACGGAGTTAGCACAGGCTCGGTTTGGAATCTGTATCAAAGGGTTCAGTCATCGTATTACTACCCGAGAGAGTATTCATTTTCTGCTTTGAGGACGTTGTCTCCAGGCACGTATAGGCTGAAAGTAACCACGCAGTACAGCTACAGCTACGGAAGGTGGTGGTACGGCAACGGCACCAAGTGGAAAAACATCGTGTTCGGCAGTGGCGACTACGCCTACATTAGCGGCATGGCTTCATTCTCGTATCAAGCTGCGGTTTAACATGAAACACTACATCGTATACGACCCAATTACCGGTGAACTCGAAATCACCGGCATGTGCTCGGACGAAGGGTTTGAGGCGCAACGGCGTGAAGGCAAAGGGTTGCTTGAGGGCGTTGGTTCCTCTGCCACGCACTATGTGAGCGACGGAAATCTGACCGAGTACACCCCAGAACAAGCGACATCGAAGAGCGCTCGTCCCAGCTTCAAGCACCAGTGGAGCAACGAGACATTCTCTTGGTTAGATCCGACGACACCAGGCGCTCAGGCTTGGGCCGATAGCGTGCGCTCGGAGCGCGACACCCTCCTGGCTGAGTCCGACTGGACCGACACCCTGTCCGCTAAGACCCGCCTGGGCGACGCCCTCTACAACGCCTGGCAGAACTACCGTCAGATCTTGCGCGACGTGCCTCAACAGGCCGGCTTCCCGACCAACGTCGCTTGGCCGGAACCTCCGAGCCCCACCTAAAATCGGCCAGAGGTTTTCCATGCTCGAGATTCAGGAACCCAATACCAAAGTACTCACCCAACAACTCCCTGACGAGCGGGATGTGGTGATGCTTGCTCGCGATTTTGCCCTGAGCAAATCCGTCGAGGAGGTAGAGGGCACGATGCTGGGCATGCCGCAGGCTGAGGCTCAAGTCGTTCACCGCTTTGGCCCTGGCATCTACATCCGGGAAGTAATCATCCCGGCGGGCATCCTGGCCGTTGGCCACCGTCAGCGCTTTGAGCACATGAACGTGATGCTCAAGGGTCGGGTCACCGTCTTCAACGACAACGGCACGACGACCGAGCTGGTGGCGCCGATGGTGTTTGTCGGCAAACCCGGTCGCAAGATCGGCTACGTCCACGAGGAAATGGTGTGGCAGAACATCTATGCCACGACCGAGACCGACATTGAGAAGCTCGAGGCGACCTACCTCGAGAAGAGCGACACCTGGGCCCAGGACCAGAAAGAACGAGCAGAAGCGTTGGCCTTGCGGTACGAGGCCGATCGCCAGGATTACCTGGCTCTGCTTGCAGAGGTGGGCATACCCCACGAGATTGCCAGGGCGCAATCAGAGAACACCGATGACCAAATCCCGATGCCGCTTGGCAGCTACTCGATGATGGTTGCCGACTCTCCGATCGAGGGCAAAGGCGTGTTCGCCACGGCCAACATCTCGGAAGGGGCGGTCATTGCTCCGGCTCGGATTGATGGCAAGCGCACACCCGCTGGCCGGTACACAAATCACTCAGTCGCGCCGAACGCGATCATGGTGAAGCGACCGAACGGAGACATCGACCTCGTAGCCACCCGCCAGATTGTTGGCTGTACCGGTGGCCAGCCTGGAGAGGAAATCACAATCGACTATCGACAAGCCTTGAGGCTTTCTGGAATCGGGAGTTTGGAATGAGTGGAATTGCAACCGCTATCGTAGGGTCAGCCGTCGTCGGCTACATGGCTGCTGATAATGCGTCCTCAAGGGCACAGGACGCAGCTAACAACGCGACGGCAGCAGCGTCTCAATCTGCTTCTGATCAGCTCCAGCTCGGCAGAGAGCAGTTGGCTTTCCAGAAAGACTACTACACCAACACGCTCAAGCCGATGCAAGAGCGTGACCTGAAGCTGAGAGAGGATCTTCAGGCCGAGCTCCTGCCGTCTCTCAAGCAGCAGCGTGAGTTTGCGAAAGAGCAGAACGAAGAATACAAGAAGACGTTCCTGCCGATTGAACAGCAGATGGCAAAGGATGCCGCTGGCTACGATTCGCAAGAGAACATCCAGCGACGCCAGGGTATCGCTGCTGCCAGCGTTAACCAGGCTTTCTCAAACGCTTCAGGCCAGGGTCTTCGCGCAGTCTCTCGTCTGGGACTTAATCCCAACAGCAGCGCATTTGCCCGTGAGAACGCCAAGCTGTACAACAATGAAGCTCTGGCTTCTGCTGGCGCTCAGACCGGCGCCGCCTTTGATACGATGGACAAGGCGATTGCATTACGTGCTGGCGCGGCAAACTTTGGCCGCAACATGCCGAACACTGCGGCGAACTACTACGGCATCAGCAACCAGACTGCCGGAACCTCTTCTGGCGTCTCCAGTGCTGGCATCAACAACGCCGTGAACGCTGTCACGCCTGGACTGCAAGGCGCCCAAATCGCTTCGGGCGCCTTCCGTGGCGCAGGCTCAACGTACAACGATGCTTTTGCCAACAACATGCGCATGTACGGCATAGATCAACAAGGCACCTCTGGCTTCTTCAGCGGGCTGGGCAACTTTGCATCTAGCAAGATGGGCCAGGATGCCCTGAGTAACTTCGGCGGTCGTATCGGCGGCGCCTGGAACGACTTCACCATGGGCATAAACGGAGGCTTCGGCACTGGCAATGCTTACGGCAACCAAGACCTTGGCACTTTCTTGGCAGACGGCGGTCACGTTGATGCCAGACGCATGGGTTTGAGCTATGCCAACGGCGGCAAGGTTCACGGACCTGGCGGACCGGTTGATGACAAAGTCCCGGCGATGCTGAGTGCCGGCGAATACGTTGTCCCCGCTGACGTCGTGAAAGCAAAGGGCCTCGAGTTCTTCGACAAGCTCAAAGAAAAGTATCACACCCCGGCAGCTCTGCAACGCCGCGGTATTGGGAGAGCGTAATGGCTGGTATTGCTGTACTCGGTAACGCTGTCGGTTCTTTTGCCGAAGGCTACATGAAGGGCGAGAAGCATCGCTCTGAGATGGAGGATTCTGAGCTGCGCCGTGAGGCTGCGCGCCTTGGTATTCGCAAGGGCAAGCTCGAAGTTGATGAGGCTGAGAGCAGAGCCGCTGGCCGTCGCAAGATGGAAGAGATAGCGGCAAGGTACAGCCCGTACCTGAATGGCGATGGCGATGCAGCCACTGCCGCTGCCCCTCCAGCCGGTGCCGCGCCCGCAACAGCGATCGCTCCTCCTGGCGGCGGAGAAGCGCCCGAGTCTCCGATGCCTGCCGCCGCCCCTCGGGCTGGCGGCATCTCGGTCCCTGGTGCTGCTCCCGCTG
Source organism: Ilumatobacteraceae bacterium (assembly GCA_036804285.1). Lineage (GTDB taxonomy): Bacteria > Actinomycetota > Acidimicrobiia > Acidimicrobiales > Ilumatobacteraceae > UBA3006. The sequence continues at coordinate 12,584 of DAIRSS010000003.1, read as the reverse complement.
TTCCTGCCGCTCCTGCTCAGCCGAAGATGTCTCGCCTGGATGCCATGCAGCGCATGTACAGCGAGATGAACGCTGCCGGCCTGGCAAGCGGGAACGTCAGCGTCAAGGATGGCCTTGATCTTTCGCTCGGCATGATGAAGCGCTTCCGCGACGCTAAGATGGACGATGCTGTCGCCATCATGCAGGACTTTGCGCTTCACGGCGATCCCGCCCGTGCGTCGGCTGATGCTCAGAGGGCTGGTCTACCCCTGCCGCAGGGTGCCACGTGGTCTGTGCAGGAGCGAGAGATCTTCCCCGGCTCCAAAGTGAAGACGAAGGACGTCGTCCTGTCTGGCGCTGATGGCAAACCCATCTCGATGATGGACATCATGGCCAAGCGGATGGATCCAAAGGACTTCTTTGCCCGTGAGACTGAAGTCGCGAAAGCTGCCGGCGACCTGGCGTACAAGTCGGCTGTCCTGGAAGACCAAAAATGGTATCACGGTGAGATGCTAAAGCAGAACGCCAACCAGCACGCCATCCAGCTCGAGTTCCTCAAGCGCCAGACTGCTGCTGCTGAGCGCCAAGCAGAAATAGCCGGCAAGAAGTTCAACTTCGACGCGGTGCAGGCCCGCAACACAAGCGCTCTGAACGAAGCTGTCAGATTGATTGGTGTCCCCAGGGAGCTCACGCCTGAGCAGATGCGTGACTGGACGCCTGACCAGCAGTTGGCTTACGACCAGAAGCGTCAGCAGTACAACGCTCGCCTGGGCACCACGCTGTCGATCTACGCACTGAACAACGGTCGCGACACCGAGGGCAAAGAGCTGCTCCCGGTGGCGATCGCTGACCGCGCCAACAACATCGTGGCCAAAGCCATCCAAGAAGGCAAGGTAGACAAGGTCGTGAAGATGGACGACCTGGGCCGCTCCTACGTTATGGTCGGTGAGCGCAAGGTTGAAGTGCTGCCCCCGAATCGCCCGCAAGCAGCAGACGCCGCGGCTCCAGCAGCTCCAGCTCCGGGTGCTACGCCGGCTCCCCGCCAGGGCATCCAAACTCCCGGCGCCGCCGCTGCGCCAGCCACACCGCAGGCAATTGTTGAGGCCGAGACAAGAGAGATCGAGATGGGTCGCCGTCGCGATTACTCGCCAGAAGCCAAGGCAATCATGCAGAAAATTCAAAGTGACAGAGCGGCTCAAGAGCAGGCCGCTCTTCAGGCGGAGCAACAACGGCAGATTGCTGCTTCGCGCGGGATCGCTGGGCAATATCGGTAATTGAAACTCGCCTCCTTGCGACCTCCGAGAAGCTCGATGTGTCGCCTGGTGGCATAGAAAGGCTGTGAGATGGCTGATTTTGGTTTGAACCTGTTCAAGTCCGCCGACGAGGCATACAAACAGGACGTAGCCCCAAGGGCTCGCCCATCAAACAGTCAGCTAGATCTTGGCGACCCGTATGGATGGGCGGTTCCTACCGCCACGCCTCCGGCGCCAGGAGCTCCCGCCGGCGCGCCGCCTCAGATCCAGCAAAGTCCTGCTTTGATGGACCCTGATCCATACGCGTGGGCCAATCCTCTTGCCGCACCGGCAGCTCCAAAAGCTCCCGAGCAGGGTGATTTTTCTCGCGGCCTGTCGGTCTCCGGCAAGCAGCTCAGGCAAACGGCGTACGGCACAGCCGCGTTGCTGGGCGACACGCTTGGTTCTGACACCGTCAAGAACTGGGGTCTCAAGGGATTCCAGGCGGCGGAGAAGGAAGTCCAGGCAATCTCCAAAGAATCGGATTCGTTCACCAATGCAGTTCAATCAGGCGAAATCGGCAAGTGGCTCACGTACAGCTCAGGTTACCTCCTGGGTCAGGTCGCTGAGCTCGGGGTCGCATCGCTCGCCGGAGCTGCTCTTGGCACTCTCGCTGCTCCTGGTGGCGGTACTGTCGCTGGTGCGGCTGCTGGTGCCATCGAGAAAGGCGCGGTAGAGGCTGGTATCCGCGGCTTTGTCGGCAAGATGATCGACAAGCAGGTCACTGCCAACGTGGCTCGCGGCATGACGGCGGAAGCTGCTACCCAGGCCGCAGTGAAGACCGTGTACGGCACAATCGGCGCGACCACTGCCAATACCTTCCTGAACGCAACCCAGGAGCTGGGCTCGATCTACGGCGATGCTGTGGAGCAGGCGGCTCTGACGGGCCAGGAGTACTCGCTGGGCAAGGTATGGCTCTCGGGTATTGCTGCCACTGCCGTCGATTCCTGGGCAGATTCCAAGGCTGTTGGCAACCTGATGAGCGCCATGAAAGGCGGCAAGGGTGTCGGCGGTATCGCGATGGAAGCCTTCAAGGGAGGCTTCCGCGAGGGCATGACAGAAGGCGTGCAGACCGCGATCGAGCGCTGGGGCGCTGACAAAGATCTCGCTAGCAAGGAAGCGTTCCGCGAGTACATCGACTCTGCTGCTGTCGGCGTTTTGGGTGGATCCGTTTCTGGCGGCGGAGCTGCCGCAGTAAAGAAGGCTTTCTCACCGAGCGAGAAGCCTAAAGCTGACGCTGATTTGACCGGCGACATCTCGACTGAGGCAGCTTCCGACAAGGCCCAACCCAACCTTCAGTCCCCGGTCTCGATCGATCGTGAAGAACTGCTCGCCACCCTGCGCAAGCCGGAGGCGATGGCCTATCTGTACCAGAAGGCCGACGACGAGCAGAAGGCGAACATCGAAAAGGCTATCGAGAAGGCTGGCGCCATTGACGCGTTCAATGCAGTCAAGGGCCAGATGGATGCCATCCAGCAGGGCGAGAAGCTGCTCCTGGAATTCCCCGAGTACCAGCAGGCACTGGACGGCGCGATCTCTGCGTACGCCAAGAAGCCCGACCTTAACATCAAGAAGGGCAACACCCTCGAGGCGCCGCCGTCTCAGTTTGATGCGCAACCCGCAAGTACCGAAGCGCCTGCCGAAACGAAACCTACGGGTTCTGTCCAATCGCAGAAGCCGATGGATCGCGTCGTCTCGTACATCCAGTCTCAGGGTGACGCAATCTCTGAAGAGATGCGCAACGACCCCCTCGTCGCGCAGTTGGCTGCTGCTTCGGCGGTAGCCTTCAAAAATGAAAAGGCTTCCGATCCTCGCTCATGGACGCCGGAGGAATCCGCGGCCTGGAAGGCAAGAGACTGGGAGGCTTTCTCCAAGATCCGTGGCTACACAGACAAGGAGATTGCCCAGTACAAGAAGTTCCAATCACTGATGCAGCAGGTGCGGGAGAAGTACGGCGAAGACGCGATCTTCGAGATCGAGAACCCCACCGTGCAGAAGGGCGTGTACGACGCCATCTACGGCAAGGGCGCATACGCAGCTCAGGAAAAGCTGCACAGCGACGCCAAGATCAAGGTCGATGTCGCAGAGCGACAGCAGGAGATGCGCGCTGTCGTGCAGGCGCTGGATGATGCATACCTTGGCACGGGCAAAGAACCGACCAAGCTCGAGCAGGCTAAGCAAGAGTTCAAGGACGCGGCGGCTCAGGCGCTCGACGTTGTGATGGACGTCTCGAACACGAAGATGAACATCACGGGCAAGCAGTACACCGTGAAGGATCTGCCCAAGGCTATCCAGCGCGTGATGGAAGCGCTGGTCAAGATGGGCTACTACAAGCTCGAGGAGATCTCCGCCCAGGTCATGGCACGCATGAAGGCCAGCGAGAACTGGAAGGGTCTGGCCGACAAGGTCACTCCCAACATGCTGCGCGTTGCGTACATGAAGCTCAGCTTTCCGGAAAAGCAGAGCCCCGCCGAGGTGAACGGCGTCAAGACGGAGACACTGAATGAGCTGATCTCCCGCGAGTACGCCTACGAGCCCAGCGAGAAGCAGACCCCGCCCCGGTCAGAGATGGGTAAGGCCACCGGCAACATGAAGGGCGCTCAGGCTGAGACGACCATCGACAGCCCGCCGGAAGACAAAGCGTCAATCCAGACGCCTGAAGAGATCGAGTACGACAAATACATCGCTAAAGACAAGCCGGTTCGCACCCCGATCTCGGCGTCCAAATTGACCCCTGTGCTGCGCAAGTACATCGGTTCGTTGCGCCCTGCCAATCAGAAGGAAGCGCTGCTGAACATGGGCAGCATGTCTGATGCTGACCTCAAGCGCTTTGAGGCGGACGTGGTTGCGAGGGAGCAGCGCCAGCAAGAGCGTGAGCAAGAGGCTCAGCGCGGTCAGAGCGGAGATCTTGGCCTGAAAGAGGTCAAGAAAGAAACCTCCAGCAGCATTCGTGATTTCGAGTCCAGGGTCAACGAGATCCTGAGCATGCGCGCAGACACTCAGTTCCTGCGCAGCACGCTTGCCAGGATGCAGGAGGCGCTGGACCAGATCGATGAGACCCTGCGTGGCAACCGAACGTTTGAAGAGAACGGCAAGGTGTATGAGGCCGTTGATGAGGCGGATGAGAACGCCTACATCTGGTCCAACATGGGCATGGGTAAGGACCTGCCGCAAGAGAAGTTGATGGCCATGCGCCGCAACTTGGTGAACGAGATCCGCGAGATGCAGGCTCGTTCTGTGCGTGGCCAGGCTGATCTCTTCAAGAACTCTCTCAAGCGCATTGAGTACGACCTGTCGATCGCCAGGGCCGAGGCCATCAAGTCCGGCCTTCCGATGGACATGGTGGACAAGATCTACACCCCGGCACGCGACTCAGTCATCACGATGATGCGTGAGCTGAAGGGCAAGAACAAAGTCGAGGAGGCGATCCCGGCAGAGATGCGTGGTCCTTTGGCTGACGCTGTCCAGGGTGACTTCTTCGAGACCGACAAGGCTGTCCGCAATCTGGTCGCCGGCATCAAGGATGGCTCGATCAGCGCGTCTGACGCCAACCTGGCAGCAATGCGCGGTATCCGCGATGGCGACTTCACGTACTCCGAGCTGCTCAGCGTCCTGCGTGAGAACGGCGTGGACGTGCCGCACAACATCCTGTCGTTGTCTGGCCATGTTGCGTCCCAGCAACGGATGCTCGACTACGTCAAAGAGCACGGCTTCAGCCAGTTCTACCGCGAGGCATGGCTGCGCTCGATGGATCGCATCGTCACGCAGTTCCCGCAGACCCTGGACGGCGACACGTTCACCGACGCTGAAAAGCTGGCGTACCAGGAGTTCAAGGAAGCCCGCGCCAAGCTGAAATCCGCCACCAAGGTGGATGAAACCATGCAGTACTCGAACGACGCAGAGCAAGCGTTTGAGGGGCTGCTGTTCACCGACTACACCCTGGGCCGGCTGCGCAACGAGTCGATCAACACGCGTGACATGGAGGCGCTCAAGGACGCCTACGGTGATCCGGTCGAGACCTGGTTTCAGCATGTTGCTTTTGCGCTACAAACCCGCCCCGACTTGCGCACTCAGATCACCGAGATGATCAAGCCGGAAGACATGGCCGAGTTCAAGACGTGGCTCCAGCGCAAAGAAGACCAGGTGCTGACCGACGCCCGCGTCAACGCCAAGGCCCCGTACTTCCGGATCCTCTCCACCCTGTCGAATCTGTCTGACGAGGTGTTCGAGAAGGTGCGTGATCAGCTCGCCATCAGCCAGGCGCATGAGGCTGAGAAGATCATCGCCAACGCACAGCGCCTGAACGATGCCCTTGGCGGATCTCGCAAGCTGAGCGACGCCGAGCTCGAGCTCATCCTGGGTGACTTCATGGACCAGGCCAAGATCGACGGCGACCTAGAGCTGGACGTGGACGGCACGATGGGCCGCGAGTCTGCCCCGATCCTGATGTCCGATGAGAGCGTCGAGGACCTGGCGAACACCGACGAAGGCTTCGAGTTCAACCAGGAGGAGGGCGACCCTGACGAGCTGCGCTTCAAGCGCGGCCTGTTCAGCGGCGTCCTGACCGCGGCTCAAGTTCAGTCTGTCGTTGCCCGCATCACCAACAAGTGGCGCAACGCACCACAGATCACCGTTCTCCAGAACGCCACGATGCTGCCTGAGCCCCTGCGCTCCAAGGTGGCAGAGCGTGTTGGCGACCTGGCTGATGCCAAGGGTCTGTTCGACTCCGAGACCGGCCAGGTGTACCTGTTCTCCGATCACATCGGCAGCGAGTCTGACGCCCAGTTCGTTCTGTTCCACGAGACGTACGGTCACTACGGTCTGCGTTCATTCCTCGGCGCCAAATTCGACTCCTTCCTGGGGGAGATGTATAGGGTTTACCCGAATGTCCGCAAGCTGGCCGACGCCAAGATTGCAGACGGCATGCCGAAGCTCGAGGCGATCGATGAGGTTATGTCGGACATGGCCGGCACAAACCCCGACATTGGCCCGGTCAAGTCCTTCGTGGCTCGCATGGTGGTGGGCCTGCGCGAGATCGGCCTGGGCAAGGTGGCTGACTGGATCGCCAAGATCTCCAACGTCGAGCTCTCGTACTACCTCAAGGGTGCGCGTGACGCAGCCCAGAACGGTGGCTACGTCAGCAACGGCGCACCTGGCGTGATCCGCCTGGCCGAGGCTGTGCAGCACGAGCGACTGTCTGAAATGTACTCCCTCAAAGGCGACAAGACCACGGCGTACGCCCGTTTCAATCCCGCCACGCAGACCTGGTTCGCGTACTTCGCCACTGGAGATGACATCCGCAACGGCCAAGGCGGCGCAATGGCGATGGACAACTACGGCGACCTGCTGAAGCTCATGCGCAGCAAGGGTCACGTGGAGTTCCGCAAGCGCTCAGGCGTTTTCGTGGCCGACCGCAAGGGTACTGACCTGGTCAAGCTGACCGAGATCACCAACCTGTCTGGAATGAAGGCTTGGATGCGCTCGATGATCACGAAGTACCAGAACGAGTACCGTCCGGTGTTCGACCTGGTTGACGCGATCCGTGCGAAGGGCCGTTTGACCGAGCGCATGGACATCAAAGATGCGCTGCTGCGTTACGAGCGCAAGACTGGCGCCGTCGTTGACGAGTTCCGCCGTCGCTTTGTCCGCCCCTTAGAATCCCTGGTGCAAGAGGCTGGCAAGCAGGGTGCCACGCAGCAGATCATCGATCGCTACTTGCTGGCTCGCCACGCCGCAGAGCGCAACAAGCAGATCGCCAAGATCAACGAGCAGTTCCCGGACGGCGGTTCTGGCATGAAGACCAAGACCGCTCAGCGCTACCTCAAGCAGCTTGAGAAGCAGCCGTACTGGCAGACCTTGGAGGAGATCGGTCGCATCACTGACGCCATCAGCCAGAAAAAGCTGAAGTATCAGTTCGACACCGGCATGATCACCGCCAAGCAGTACCAGGCGATGCAGGTCTACAAGCACTACGTCAACCTGTCTGGTCGTTCCGACCTGAACTTGGACCAGTTTGATGATCCGATGATGCTGGCCGGCGGATCCAAGTTCAACGTGAAGGGCAAGGAGAAGCGTGCTCTCGGTCGCAAGTCCGAAGCCACCGAGATCCTTTCTCGCACGATCCTGGGCATGGAATCGGCGCTTATCCGCGGTCAGAAGAACCAGGTTGCTCAGCGCGTCCTGGCGTTCTTCGAGGCCAACTACGATCCCAACTTCGCCACCATCAACAAGATTCCGTACAAGCAAGTGATTGGCGAAGACGGGATGGTGACCGACAAGGAAGACGACGCCTACATCCGTAACCCGAACGTGATGGTTGCCAAGATCAACGGCATCCCCAACACGATCGAGTTCAAGGACACCAGCCCTGGCTCGTTTGCTGAGGCGATTCACGGCGTCGTGGGTATGCGTGACAGCAACGCTCTGCTCGAGCGCCTGGGCAAGTTCAACCAGATCGTCGGCCAGATGCTGACCACCTGGAACCCGGCCTGGGGCTTCGTCAACTTTGCCCGCGACTTGCAGACGATGTTCTTCAACGCCGCTGCTGACGGTCGTGTGACCAAGGCGCAGGCCGCAGCGATGGTCAAGACCATCCCGTCCGCCCTCAAGACGGCGTACTACATGGCTCGCACCGAGAACCTCAAGAGTACTGGGGTAAACCCTGATCCTGAGATGGTGCGGATCTACCGCGAGATGAAGCTCAACGGTGGTCTCACCAGCTTCCTCAACCGCAAGGATCTGCCGTCCCAGGTGGAGGAGCTCGAGAAGCTACTGGGTGATCGTACCAAGCTCCAGAACGCCGGCGACAAGTTCATGGCCGTGATGGACATGATCGAGCACAACTTCTCGCTACCGATCGAAATCGCCCCGCGCCTGGCTGCGTACAAGGTGATGCGTGAAGCCGGGATGTCGGAGGCTCAAGCCGCTCAGTTCGCCGGTGAGATCACCGTCAACTTCAACATGCGCGGTTCGGTCAAGGCCACGCGCCAGCTCTACCTGTTCTTCAACCCCGCAGTGCAGGGCTCGGCCAAGCTGCTCAGCTTGTTCGGCACCCTGACGCCAGACTACAAGCTGAAGTTCAAGTCCAAGGGGTTCGTGTACGTCGGACTGTGGGTTGGCCTGGGCGCCATGATGAACCTCATCGGTCGCGCTCTCTCGGACGACGACGAGGCTGGCCGCAACGCGATCGACAAGCTGCCGGTGTACAAGCGAGCCACATCGATGGTGTTCTCTGCTGACGTGCCTGGCGCAGCGATCCCCATCCCGTATGGCTGGAACGCCTTCTACGCCATGGGCAACTTCATGATGGACAGCCTGCTCGGTGTGCAGCCAATCACAACCAGCGTCAAGCGCATCGCTCAGACGACCTTCGAGTCTTTTGCTCCGATGGGATCCTCTGGACTTGACTCCAAGACCCTGGCCGGCACGGCGCTCAAGGGCGTGGCTCCGACCGCGGCCCTGCCGATCGTTGAGTGGGTTATGAACGAGAACCGCTACGGAGCTCCGATCCGTCGAGAGGACTCGGTGTTCGGTGGCGCCAAGCTACCCGACAGCCAAATGGCTTTCCGCTCGGTCAACCCGCTGTCTTCCTCCGCAATGCAGGGGCTAAACGAGCTCACCGGTGGCAACCGACTGAAGTCTGGCGCCATTGACATCAACCCTGCGGCGATCGACTTCATCATCGGAAGCTACATGCCTGGCTTCATCAACGAGTCGTACAAGGCGGCGGGCACCGCGGCTCGAGTGGCGCGTGGCGAAGAGGTGAAGAACACCCCGATGCCGCTGGTCGATCGCTTCACCGCCAAGGTTCCTGAGAGCTTCGACTCCGGCGCCTTCCGACGCGCCAAGGAAATGGTCGAGACGTCGTACAACGAGTACCGCAACATGCCCCAGAACCGCAGCGAGATCATCGCTGAGACTCCTGGCCTGCTGCGAGCTCATGCCATCATCTCGAGCACTACGCAGCAGATCCGCCAGCTACGTTCTGATCTGACCCGGATGGAGAACAACCCCGGCTTCAGCGATGAAGAGAAGGTGGCGAAACTCAACCGGGTGCGAGAGCGCGAGAAGCAGCTTTACAACCGAGCTGTGAAGGCGGTGATGGAGGCGGGACCGCAGTTCCGCGAGGCGGTGATGGCATCTGATTAAGGAGGTGTGCCATGGAGGTATGGATAGCAGTTGTGTTCTTCGTCCTCAATGGCCAAGCCGCGTTCTGGACCAACGATCACCAGTTCAAGAGCGAGCAGAAGTGCAACGCTGTGCTTGAAGGTTTCATGACACAGCTCCAGGGTAAGGGTATTCCCCAAGCCGCAGGTACTTGCATTTCTGTGAGAATTGGAACGTTTGTCTAGGAACAAGTGTGACGTGCATTGCAGTATCAACGAAGCACGGCGTACTCGCATCTGACACCAGGTGCAGCGCTGACGGCGTCATGTTTGGCGTCTCGAAAGTTCGACGGATCGGCAAGGGAATTGTCGGGGCGGCGGGCGATTGGGATGACATCCTGAAGTTCTGGGAACACATCGAAGGCAAACCCGCAAAGGAGTCTGGCCTCAATGATGATTCAGAAGTCGAGGGCATCGAGCTTCACCCGGACGGCATATTCCTCTACGCCAGCTCAGGCAAACGCTACAAGATCAAGGATCCTTTCTTTGCCATTGGCAGCGGTGCGCCATACGCAATTGGCGCAATGGCAATGGGCGCATCACCTCAAGAGGCGGTGGCTCTTGCATCACGCTTCGACCCCGCAACTGGCGGCGAGATCGAAGTCATTCCCTTAAAGGCAGTAAATGAATCAAAAAATAAGCGACGCTGAGTTTTTGAAACTCTGGAACGAGCACCAGTCTGCGTCCACGATTGCGGAAATATCTGGGCTTTCGGTGCGCGCTGTGTACGGACGGCGCAAGTCGATCGAGGAACGCCGAGGAGTACTGTTGGGATCGATTGATCCCCGCGCCGCAGGAAGGGCGGACCAAGGCGTGATCAAGATGATCATGTCCTCACGGCGTGATACCAACCGCCTCGAGATCGAGAACGGAACTATCCTCGTAGGATCGGACGCGCACTACTCCCCTGACCAAATTCCCACCGCGCACAAGGCGCTGTGCAATCTGATCGCAGACCTGGGGTCCCAGGTCAAAGCCGTGGTCCTCAACGGCGACATCCTCGACGGCGGGGCGATCAGCCGTCACCCCAGGATCCGCTGGCAGAAGCGAACCTCCGTGAAGGACGAGCTCGAGGCAGTGCAGGCCCGCCTGGGAGAGATCGAAAAGATTGTCAAGCCTGGCACCCGCCTGATGCGCACCTACGGCAACCACTGCGCTCGGTTTGAGTCACGCCTGGCCAACCAGGTGCCCGAATACGAGGGCATCGGCGGTTTCCTGATGAAGGATCATCTGCCCCTCTGGGCGGACTCCGATCGCATTGACGTCAACGAAGACATGGTTATCATCCATGACTGGCACAGCGGCATCCACAGTGGCTGGAATGACGTCCTGAAGGGCGGATGCCACACGGTGACTGGACACACCCACGAGCTCTCCTGCAAGGCCCATAAGGGCTTCAAGGAGCTGCACTACGGGATCAAGACCGGGATGCTGGCCGACGAATTCCAGGAGGAGTTCGACTACCGCATCGGAAAGCCTGGCATGAACTGGCAGTCAGGCTTCGCGGTGCTGACCTGGGTGGATGGGATGCTGCTGTACCCCGAGTTCGCCGCCGTGCGCGAGGACGGGAACTGCTACTTCCGCGGCAAACGCTACGCATGAAAGGGAAGATGATGAAGAAACCTGTGTGGGATACACCCAATCCAAAGAGCAAGAGCAAGGCGCTGACGCCAGACCAGAAGTCCAAGGCCAAGGAGATGGCTAGGAAAGCTGGCCGGCCCTATCCCAATCTCGTTGATAATATGAGAGCGGGTAAGACCAAGTAGAATTTCCTCACGGGTTAGTGTGCGAATTTTGTACGCAGTGATGTACGTTGCTCGGCGTTGTTTGTGTGCGGTCTACGAACTGGCTCATTTGGTAGAACAACGCGTTACAACGTACATACACAGAGCGCAACTACCACAGGCTCCCTGTTAATCAAGGGTGTGAGTTCATTTCACACCCTTTCGTTTTAGACGCTGTGCAAATTCTGTACAGAGGCAGGACGTCGCGCAATCAGCGAATCCAGCACCGCTGCCTTCGGCGCCAGGTGGGACACATCCAGATGCGCGTACCGCTTCACCATCAGCGGTGATTCCCACCCACCCATCTCCTGCAAGTCGTCCAAACCGATTCCTGCCTGACGCATCAAGCTCGCCCAGGTGTGCCGCAGATCGTGCCAGCGCACATCGTTCAAGCCTGCTTCCTTCAGCGCCGCCGCCCAGATGTTTGAGGGCAACCAGCTCATCGGCTCACCGTCACGCACGAAGACGTACTCGTCGTGCTTTCCTAGCTGGGCGCGGATACAGGTGATGGCCGTCTCGTTCAGAGCGATCGCGAAAGGCCGACCGTTCTTCATCACCTTGTCGGAGAACCTGATGAAGCGTTGCGCCAGGTTCACCTGACTCCACTTCAAGCCCAAGACGTTTCCCTGACGGAGGCCGGTTGACACGGCGAACAGCGCCATGAAGTTGAACGGCTCCGGCAGTGCGGCCACCAGGCGCTCGACTTCGTGAGGCTCGAGATATCGCTCACGTTGTCCTTCACCCGGCAGCAGCTTCACCTTGATCGGCTTGTCCAGCCACTGCCATTCGAGCTGTGCTGCGCGTAACACCGAACGCAGGAAGGCGAGCTTGCGGTTGACCGTCGCCACGGTGATCTTCTTGCCGGTGCGACCCGTACGCTGGAGCTCTTCATCGCGGATGTCGCGGATGATCTCTGGCGTGATGTCGTCCAGCAGGGTGACCTGGGCGGACTTGAGCTGCTCCTTCCACCAGTCGCCGCTGCGTTCATCGTCCCGGTAGGAGCGCTTGTGCTCATGCTCCTTCAGGTACAGGTTGATCGCCTCGTCAACCGTGTGCTGCTCTTTGTCGCCCACAACCCGACCGCGCCATGCTTTGGACTTCTCGCGATCGTGATACTCCTGCGCTTCTCTCTCGTTGCTGGTCTTGCAACTGCCCCGGTACGTCTTGCCCTTCACCATGAAGGCGTACCAGTACGTACTACCACGGAGGTAGATAGACATGCTTCATGCTCCTCTACCCGCCGCAGACCGCACCGTTAAGGTACAACCTGTGACGGATTTTTTCAATGGGTTGGTTTAGATGATGCGCCAGTCGTCTGTCAGCAGATCGGTCTGGCTGGCGAGCCACGGCACCTTGGCGCCAGG
>DAIRSS010000002.1:33851-56951 GCA_036804285.1 Ilumatobacteraceae bacterium | reverse complement strand
GTCGAGCGCTGGCACCGTGACGCCAAGATTCACACCATCTTCGAGGGGACCTCAGAGATTCAGCAGCTGGTCATTGCACGCGCGATCAGCGGGATGCGCGTCGAGTAAGCGTCAGCGTTGGTCACGTGCCGCGATGAACGCGGCTACACACTTGTCGATGTCGTCGCTCGTGTGTGTTGCACAAATTTGCACGCGAATTCGGGCCTTGCCCATCGGCACGACCGGATATGAGAACGCCACAACGTAGATTCCGAGGCCGAACAGCGCACTCGCCATGCGAACTGCTTCGTGTTCGTCAGCGAACATCACCGGCACGATCGGATGCTCACCTGGCAGGAGGGTGAAACCTGCGGCAGCCATCTTGTCGCGGAATCGTTTTGCATTCTCCTGAAGCGTCTCACGTGCCTTGCCGCCCTTGGCGACGAGATCGAGTGCAACGAGTGATCCAGCGACGACCGTTGGCGGAATCGAGTTCGAAAAAAGGTAGGGGCGAGCACGCTGACGGAGCAGGTCGACGATCTCTTGGTGCGCGCTGATGTAACCACCAGACGCACCGCCGAGTGCTTTGCCCAACGTTCCCGAGAGGATGTCGACGCGATCTCGTACGCCGAACATCTCTGGAGTTCCGGCACCATTGGCTCCGATGAACCCGATCGCATGTGAGTCGTCAACCATGACGAGGGCGTCGTATTTCTCGGCGAGATCGCAGATCTCTGGGAGTGGTGCGAAGGATCCGTCCATGGAGAACACACCGTCAGTAACGATGAGTGTGCGGCGAGCACCCTTTGCGGCCACAAGTTGCGCCTCGAGGTCTGCCATGTCACGGTTCTTGTAGCGATAGCGAGTCGCTTTGCAGAGTCGGATGCCGTCGATGATCGACGCGTGGTTCAGTTCGTCTGAGATGACGGCATCACCCTGGTCGAGGAGGACTTCGAAAACGCCACCATTGGCATCGAAGCACGAAGGGAACAAGATCGTGGCGTCGGTGCCAAGCAGGCGCGATAGTCGTGATTCGAGTTCGTCGTGCTGGGACTGGGTGCCGCAGATGAAGCGGACACTCGCCATGCCAAACCCGTTCGCATCGAGCGACTGCTTCGCTGCGGCGATGACATCGGGGTGGTTGGCCAGACCGAGGTAGTTGTTGGAACAGAAATTCAGGAGGTCCCGATCGCCGCTTTCGACGTGTGGAGCCTGGGGGGAGTCGAGCAGCCGTTCCTGTTTGTACAAGCCGGCGGACTTGATCTCATCAAGGGTCTTGCGCAATTCGGCGCGTGTCTTGGTGTACATCGTGCGACCTACGACCAGTCCATGACGACTTTGCCGGAATTCGACGAGCGTGCAGCTGCAAACGCCGATTGCCACTCCGATGCCGGGAAGCGATCGGTGATGACGTCGCGGATGTCGAGACCGGTTTGGATGAGCGAGTTCATCGCGTACCAGGTCTCATACATCTCTCGCCCGTAGATGCCCTTGATCGTGATCATGTGGGTGACGAGTTTCGCCCAGTTGATCGAAATCTCCTTGCTCGGAAGACCGAGCACCGCGACTCGGCCACCGTGCGCGAGATTGTCGAGGATGTCGGGGAGTGCAGTCGGTGCACCGCTCATCTCGAGAGCGACGTCGAAGCCTTCCTTCATGCCGAGAGTCTTCTGAGTTTCAGCGATGCTCGATGTGAGTGGGTTCACGGCGACATCGACGCCCATGGTGCGGGCGAGTGCCAGCCGTGATTCGTTGATGTCACTCACCACGATGTATCGGGCGCCGACGTGGCGAGCGACCTTGGCGGCCATCAACCCGATTGGACCAGCTCCAGTAATCAGTACGTCTTCACCTGCAACTGGAAAGGCGAGTGCCGTGTGCACCGCATTCCCGAACGGATCGAAGATTGCGCCGAGTTCAGCATCGACTGCAGCCGAGTGGACCCACACGTTGCTCGCGGGAATGACGACGTATTCGGCGAATGCTCCGTTGCGATTGACACCGACACTGGACGTGTTCTTGCACATGTGGCGTCTTCCGGCGCGGCAGTTGCGGCACGTTCCACAGATGACGTGACCCTCGCCCGACACGAGGGCGCCGACCTCCAGCGAGGTGACGTCGGATCCCAGTTCGACGATTCGCCCCGAGAATTCATGGCCGATGATGAGCGGAGCATTGACTGCCGACGCGGCCCAGGCATCCCATGCCTCGATGTGCAGGTCTGTGCCGCAGATCCCGGTTCGCTCGACGCGAATCTTGACGTCATTGGGTCCCGGAGTTGGCTCGGGACACTCGATCATCTCCAGACCCGGAGCGGCAGACGGCTTGAAGAGTGCGCGCATGGGGTCACATCGTAATGGTGTGTGTCATTCCTCGTCTGATCGGTCGAGTGAGCCTCAAACTTCGGGCTTGGTGAGACATCGGAGGTTGCCGGCGACCAGACTCAACGCATGACCGATCAGTCGAAGGCACAACGATGACGTTGAGCCAGCTCAGTCGCGCTTTCGTTGTTGGAGCCATGTGCGTCTTGGCCTCATGTTCGTCGGCGAATACGAGCACGCAAGACCAGCAGGAAGAGTCGACCGATGAACTCAATGTCATTGATGCGATGTTCGTGGAGATGATGTTGCCGCATCACGAGCAGGCGATCGTCATGTCGGACATGGCTCTCGAGCCCTCACGAGGTGCGAGTACGGAAGTGGTCGAACTCGCCCAGCAGATCAAGTCGGTTCAAGAAATCGAGATTGCCCTTTTGCGAGACCTCGCAACACGGGCGAATGACCTGGGTGATGACCACATGCACGAAATGAAGGGCATGTTGACCGAAGACGAACTTGCCGCACTCGGCTCACTGAGTGGTGGTGAATTCGATCGGGCGTGGCTCGAGGGAATGATCGCCCACCATGAAGGTGCCGTCGAAATGGCCAATGACGTGTTGCGTGACGGACGGAATCAGTCGGTGCGCACGCTTGCCAATGAGGTTGTGAAAACGCAGTTGGCAGAAATTGATGTCATGAAAGCGCTGCTGAACTGACCAGCTACGACGCAGATGGCGTAATGCTCGTCCTGCACTCGACGCACTCGATCGCAGGTGTCGCCGACGCACAGTTCGCACACACGAGTGTCCGCTTGCGGCACGTACTCGTTGTGCAGTTGTAGAAGTCTTTCGTGGGTTCGTCGCAGTAGTCGCAGGTTCCGAGTAACGCGGCTCCATCGGCGAAGTCGGTGACGAGCCTGCGGTCGAACACATAGAGCGAGCCTTCCCACAGTCCCGAATTCTTGAACGTCTCGCCGTAGCGCACGATCCCACCGTCGACTTGGTACACCTCTTGGAATCCGCGATTCTTCATGAGCACCGTCAACACTTCACAACGAATTCCACCCGTGCAGTAGGTGATGATCGGCTTGGACTTCAGGTGGTCGTACTTTCCACTCTCGAGTTCTGCAACGAAGTCCGGAGTGGTCTGCGCATCGGTCACTACTGCGTCACGGAACTTTCCCACGCGTGCCTCGAACGCATTGCGTCCGTCGAAGAACACGACGTCTGAACGGCGTTCCACGAGTTCGTGCACTTCGTGTGGTGCGAGGTGCGTCCCTCCGCCGATGATCCCGTTCTCGTCGACCTTGATCTCCTCCGGTCGACCGAAGGTGACGATCTCGGGACGAACCTTCACCTCGAGCCGCGGGAAGTCCTCACCGGTTCCTTCCGACCACTTGAAATCGATGTCCTTGAACGCCGGATACTCACGGGTGGTGCGGAGATACTTCTTCACCGATGCGAGCGAACCTCCAACGGTTCCATTGATCCCGTCCTTGGAGAGCAAGATCCGCCCGGTCAGCCCCCAGCGCTCACAGAGCTCGCGTTGCCAGAGACGGATGGCGTCCGGATCGGCGAGAGGTGTGAACTTGTAGAAGAGCAGGATCTTGGGTTCGATGACCATGACGACTGACCCTGAATGTATCGCTGCGTCGGCGCGAACCGTTCTCAGCGTGCGTAGGTGACGCCACCGTCGACGATGAGCGTCGATCCGACGACATAGTCGCCGGCACGAGATGCGAGATAGATCGCCGCTCCCGCCATGTCCTCGGGCGTCCCGATGCGACCGGCAGGAATCATTGGAGCGATCGCGTCACCGTGGTCGCGGGCGACCTTGTTCATCTCGCTCGCGAATGCACCGGGCGCGATTGCGCTGACGATGATGTTGTCCTTGGCGAGGCGCAGCGCCATGCGCTTGGTCATGTGGATGAGTCCGGCCTTGCTTCCTGCATAGGAATAGGTCTCCATCTGGTTGATGGAGATGCCATCGATCGAAGCGACGTTGATGACCTTTGCAAGATGTCCTGATGCGCCCGCGTTGCGCAACTGTGGAGCGAGTGCCTGAGTGAGGAAGAACGGTGTCTTCAGGTTGAGGTCGACGACCTTGTCCCATCCCGATTCGGGGAACGTGTCGAACTCTGCACCCCATGCTGCACCTGCATTGTTGACGAGGATGTCGAGGCGCTCTTCGCGTTCGGCGATTTGTGACGCAAGGACGGCAATGCCTTCCGTCGTCGATACGTCACCGGGGAGCGAGATGCATTCGCCGTACTCGGAGAGCTCCTTGGCTGCGGCATCGCACTGGGCCGCTTTTCGTGCAGTGATGTAGACACGCGAGCAGCCGTGCTCGAGGAAGCCCTGCACGATCATCGCACCGATGCCGCGAGAGCCACCAGTGACGAGTGCGACGCGACCTTTGAGGGAGAAGAGATCTTTCATCCCCAGCACACTACGGGTGTCGAGTGACTGCGAGCGAGGCGTAAGGTTGAACCATGCCAAGCGATGGATTCCTCAAAGGTATGAATGCGGTTCACCGTGTGATCATGGCGGTGACCGGCGGCAGGGCAGGGTGGCAAGTCGGCGTGATGCCGGTTGTCGAGTTGACCACGGTCGGGCGCAAGTCGGGCGAGAAGCGAACCGTCTTGCTGACCTCACCGATCCAGGAGGGTGACGATGTCGTCATCGTGGCTTCACGTGGCGGCGATGACCATCATCCAGCGTGGTACCTCAATCTCGTCGCAAACCCGCGTGTCGAAGCACGAGTGAAGGGTGGACCAACGGTGGCGATGACGGCCCGCACGGCAACCCCCGACGAGCGCACGCGCTGGTGGCCGAGCGTCGAAGCCGCGTACAAGGGCTATCGCTCGTACCAACAGAAGACATCGCGCGAAATTCCACTGGTGGTGTTGTCGCCACTTCGATAGGACTTCGTCAGTAGGGCGAGGGGTAGCGTGGCGGTATGCCCGCACCAGGAATGCATTCAGGAATCACGACCGACGACGCGATGAATTTGGCGATGTCCGCCAAGGCGGTTCCGTTGTTCGAGGCGGTCACCGCGTTCATTCGTGACGAGATCGATCCCGTGACCGAGAAGTTCTTCAAACTGGGCGAGGGCCGCCCCGACCGCTGGCAGTATGCGCCGGGTCAACTGGAGTTGCTCGAGGGTTTGAAGAACAAAGCGAAGGCCAAGGGGCTGTGGAACTTCTTCCTGCCGAACGCGGAGACCGGAGAAGGACTCTCCAACCTCGACTACGCATACATCGCCGCCGAGCTCGGCAAGAACCCCATCGCCTCGGAGTGCATGAACTGCAGTGCTCCCGACACCGGGAACATGGAAGTGCTTGAGCGCGTGGGAACGCCGGAGCAGAAGGAACGTTGGTTGAAGCCGTTGCTCAACGGTGAGATTCGCTCTGCATACGCGATGACGGAGCCAGACGTCGCATCGTCGGATGCGAAGAATTTGGAATGTCGCGCGGTTCTCGATGGTGATGAATGGGTGATCAACGGAGAGAAGTACTACATCTCCGGAGCAGGTGACCCGCGATGCAAGATCCTGATCTGCATGGTGATGACGAGCCCTGATGGGCCGCCACATCGCCGTCATTCACAAATCCTCGTGCCGATGGATACCCCGGGCGTGCAGATCCTCGGGCCGATGGAGGTGTTCGGCGAAGACGATGCACCACACGGTCACATGCACCTGCGTTTCACCGACGTCCGAGTGCCATCCTCGAACATGCTGCTCGGAGAGGGCCGTGGATTCGAGATCTCTCAGGTGCGCCTCGGACCAGGTCGCATCCACCACTGCATGCGCTCGATCGGTGCCGCAGAACGCGCGCTCGAGCTCATGATTCGTCGCGGGTTGCATCGTGAAGCATTCGGAAAGCCGTTGGCGCGACTCGGCAAGAACACCGAGGTGATCGCCAAAGCCCGTATCGAGATCGAAGCGATGCGACTCATGGTGTTGCGCGGCGCGAAGGCGATGGACACGATGGGCAACGCCGAGGCCCGCATCTGGGTGAGCGCGGTGAAGGCAATGGTGCCGGAACGCGTGTGCAAGATCATCGACGAAGCGATCCAGGTGTTCGGTGCGACCGGCGTGTCGCAGTGGACGCCACTTGCTCGCCTCTACGCAGGACAGCGCACGTTACGACTCGCGGACGGACCGGACGAAGTTCACTGGCACGTCGTCGGACGCGCAGAAATCGCGCGCTTCGAGGGCGAGCCACCGCTCCCGCAGTCGAGTGAGCGCGGAGGGATGTTCTCCGGCCCGAGCTGAGGGTTATGGCCGAGTTGCTGGAGACTCGGTCTTGCGCGGATCGGTGATGATGAGACCTTCCAAGGTCTTGTCGATCGCCTTCATCAGATCAGAGTCGAGCTTGACGTTCGCGGCCTTCACGTTGTCGTCGAGTTGTTCCGGACGCGTCGCTCCAACGATTGCCGAGGCCACGTTGCGATTCTGCAAGACCCAGGCGATCGCGAGTTGCGCCATCGTGAGTCCCGCACGATCTGCGAGTGGCTTCAGTTGCTGGACGCGCTCGAGGACCTCGTCGCTCATCCAACGCGAGATGAAGTTCTTGCCACTCAACTCATCGGTCGCACGTGATCCTGCCGGTGGTGGTTGACCCGGGAGGTACTTACCAGTGAGCACGCCTTGAGCGATCGGCGACCACACGATCTGTGAGAGACCCTCACGTTCGCTCGCGGGGACCACTTCTTCTTCGATGACTCGCCACAGCATCGAGTACTGCGGCTGATTGGAGATGAATGGCACGTTCATCTGACGCGCAAGTTCCGCACCACGAGTGATCTCGTCGGCATTCCACTCCGAGACGCCGATGTAGAGGGCTTTTCCCTGGCGAACGATGTCCGCGAACGCGAGCATCGTCTCTTCGAGCGGTGTCTCGTTGTCGAAGCGGTGTGCTTGATAGAGGTCGACGTAGTCGAGTTGCAGGCGCTTCAACGACGCGTCGATGGAGTGCATGATGTGCTTTCGGGACAGGCCGCGATTGTTCGGTCCGGAACCCGTCGGCCAGAAGACCTTCGTGAACACTTCGATGCTCTCGCGACGGATGCCCGAAAGTGCTCGACCCAGGACTTCCTCGGCTTTTGTGCCTGCGTAGACGTCTGCGGTGTCGTAGGTGGTGATGCCGAGATCGAGTGCCCGCTTCACGCAGGAGCGTGCGGCGTCCTCTTCGACTTGACTGCCGTGGGTGATCCAGTTGCCGTAACTGATCGCCGAGACTTTGAGCCCACTTCTTCCGAGGTATCGAAATTCCATGGCCCGACTCTATTGCGAAGTCGTCGTCGTGGCCCTAGTGGATGGATGACGAAGTACGGACAATCCTGCGATCGCGATGCCCGCAACGACGAGGACCGTCATCGTGACGCTCGTGATGCCGAAGGCACTCCGCCGCCCGAGATGCTCGTAGATCACACCGGAGAACATCGCCGCGATTCCGCCGGTCAGCGTCTGCATGCCACCGAGGAGCCCCGAGGCTCCGGCCTGTCGCTCTTCGGGGACCGACTGCGACACGGCGATGCCGGTTCCCGTCACGGTGAATGCATCGAGTGCCGACTGCGTGAGGGCGATTCCGAGCAACAGGTAGGGAGATTCGAGCGTGCCGTAGATGAGCATGTACACCGCACCTGCGAGAAGACCGAAGGCACTCACACGGAACGGTCCGTGACGTTCGGCGATCTTGCCACCCATCGTCCCGAAGAAGATCCACGGGAGACCGAAGAGCGACACACCCGCATTGGCGACCCAACTCGGTGCACCCATGTCGTCCATCATGACGACCCACAGCGGATCGAACACGCCGATCATGACGTACAGCGCGAGACCGACGAGTATCGCACCGACCAGTGGGCGAATTCGCAAAAGGTCGAAGGCGAAGCGTTCCGTGGTGCGATCCTCTGGCGGAGTTTCAGGCACGTTCGCGCGGGAGATGACGACAGCCGCGAGCAAGATGAGCACTGCCATGATGAGGAATGGTGCGGCAAGTCCAAACGCGCCGACGGTGAGTGCAGAGATCATCGGTCCGAGTGCGAAGCCACCGACTTCGATCGACACACCTCGACCCAGATTGCGACCGACATGGTCGCGATCGCTCACGATGATGATTCGGCGGGTGGCGGGTATCGCGATGCCAGTGCCGATGCCCATCAGCGTTCGGCCCACGATGAACACGACAAGGCTCGATCCGAAGGCCATGACCAGTGCGCCAACCACGTTGAGCGCGAATCCAAACGTCAGCATCTTGCGTGCGAGTCCCTTGTCGGCAAGTGGTGCGAGCGTGAGTTGAGCGATGAACGAGGTGAAGAAGCCGACGGCGACGATGAATCCGAGACCTGTTTCTTGGATGCCGAACTCTTCGCGCCAGTCGTCCAGCATCGTGAACATCACGCCGTATCCCGCGGCGAGCAAACCGACCGAAACTTGCAAGACAAGTACGAGTCGGGACTTGAGCACCCTGCAACATTAGGTGTTGGCGCTTCGATCGCGCCGTAGTGTGGAGTCATGGACGTCGCCGTCGTCGACTACCGATCCGCAACAGCTGCTCGCGATTTCACGCGATCGTTGCGCGAAACGGGATTCGCCGTCCTCGTCAATCACCCGATCGACTATTCGATGGTGCAGCGGTTGCAACAGGAATGGCTCGACTTTTTCCGTTCCGAGCGCAAGTGGGATTTCTTGCCGGACGAGGGCGGTCAAGACGGTTATCGACCGATGGAAGAGGCAGAGACTGCCGTCGGCTTTTCGAAGAAGGACATCAAGGAGTATTTCCACTGGTATCCCTGGGGTCGTCAGCCAGAGGCGGAGTCCCGAGTAGCGAGGGAAATGTATGACGCAGGGTTCTCGCTCGCCGCAGAGCTGTTGTCGTGGGTCGAGGAGTTCACACCCACGGACATCTCCAAGCAGTTCACGATGCCACTGTCCGAGATGATCAACGGAACACAGCGAACGTTGTTGCGCATCCTGCACTATCCACCACTGCGTGGGGATGAGCCAGAGGGATCGGTTCGCGCAGCGGCGCACCAGGACATCAACATGATCACGGTGCTCCCCGCGTCGAACGAGCCTGGACTGCAGGTGCGAGATCTGGCGGGGAAGTGGCACGACGTTCCGTGTGATCCGGGCAGCGTGGCGATCAACGCAGGTGACATGCTCGACTATGCGACGGGCGGGTTCTATCCGAGCACGACGCACCAGGTGACGAATCCGACGGGCGACGCAGCGAAGCGTTCACGGGTGTCAACGCCACTCTTCTTGCATCCCGCCGATGACGTCGTCGTCGCGAAGGGTACGACCGCCTTCGAGTTCCTCCGCGATCGCATCAAGCAGATCGCTGGCGTCGAGCTGCAGAAGTAGGTGCCGTGACGCTTCCGCTCGAGGTCAACACTGGGTCGCTCATCGGTGGGGCATGGGTGAACGGACCGTCGTCGATCGACGTCATCAACCCCGCGACCGGTGGCGTGTTGACGAAAGTGTCGAATGCGACGATCGAACAGTGTCTTGCGGCAGTCACTGCCGCTGACCGAGCCTTCGACTCGTGGAGCAAGACTGCGCCACGCGTGCGAGGCGAGATTCTCCGTCGCGCGTACGAGTTGATGATCTCCGAGCACGAGCAGTTGTCGCAATTGATCACTCTCGAGATGGGAAAGGTGATCACCGACGCACGCGCAGAAGTCACGTATGCGGCTGAGTTCTTCCGTTGGTTCGGTGAGGAGGCGGTGCGCATCGACGGTGACTATCGCCGTGCACCAAGTGGGAACAACTGGTTGCTCGTGAGCCGCCAGCCCGTTGGTGTCGCCCTGCTCGCCACGCCGTGGAACTTCCCCGCCGCGATGGCGACCCGCAAGATCGGACCCGCACTCGCAGCGGGGTGCAGTCTGGTGTTGAAGCCTGCACACGACACCCCGCTCACCGCACTTGCGATCGCCGACATCCTCGTGCGTGCAGGAGTGCCCGATGGCGTGGTGAACGTCGTCGTCACCGACCAGCCAGCGCCCGCCGTCGAGGCGATGCTCAACTCTGGTCGGGTGCGCAAGCTGTCCTTCACCGGCTCGACGCGCGTAGGGTCGCTGCTTCTCCAGCAAGCCGCAACACGAATCATCAACTGCAGCATGGAACTCGGCGGCAATGCACCACTCATCGTGTGCGCGGACGCGGACGTCGACGTCGCAGTCGATGGGGCGATGCTTGCCAAGATGCGCAACGGTGGAGCTGCATGCACCGCGGCGAATCGATTCTTCGTGCACGAGGCGGTGCTCGAGGAGTTCACTTCCAAGTTCGTCGATCGCATGTCCAAACTCGTGCTCGGTGATGGTCTTGCTGCTCATACGACACTGGGGCCGCTCGTGTCGAAGGCACAGCAGCAACGAGTAGGTGCGCTCGTCGACGGTGCGGTTGCGCGTGGTGCCACAGTGCTGTGTGGCGGATCCGCGGTATCCGATCCTGCATTCGGTTTTCAAGCGACGGTCCTTGGCGACGTGAAAGCGGATGACCCGCTCCTGCAGGAGGAGATCTTCGGACCAATTGCCCCGCTCGTGTCATTCACCGAGGAGGAAGAGATGCTGCGCCAAGCGAACGACGTCGACCACGGCCTCGTGTCCTACGTGTTCACCAAGGATGTTGGCAAGGGCATGCGAATCGCCGAGGCGCTGGAGTCGGGAATGGTCGGCTTGAACCGTGGACTCGTGTCAGACCCAGCCGCACCATTCGGTGGCGTGAAGCAATCGGGAATCGGTCGCGAGGGCGGTCACGACGGATTGCTCGAATTCCTCGAGACCAAATACGTGGCAGGGAACTGGTAGAGCCCTCTCGTTCTTAGTGACTCGACTTAAGAACTGGCAGCACGAGTGTCCTCGGCTCCTCGCGCGACCGACAGTGCCCAGGCGAAGAAGAGGAACTGAAAGGGCAGTCGCCCGAGTGAAATGAGCTGGTCGCCAAAGGGGCGGTCTCTCCAGTCCCAGGCCATGTAGAGGTTCGCGGGATAGACCGCGACGAACAGCACGAATGCGGCCAGCGCCGCTCGCTTCCTCGTCGAGCGACGCAACACGCCAATGCCGATCAGGACCTCTGCGATGCCGCTCACGATCGTCCAGAATCGTTCCCCGAACGGCATCCACGGCGGAACGATGGCGTCGAAGAACGTCGGGTTGACGAAGTGCGTGACTCCGGCACCGAGGATGAAGAGCCCGAGAATGACCGCACTGTTGTTCCGACGGGAGTCGCTCATCACGCCATCTTGGCATCCGCATGGTGGATGCGCACATGGCGACCATCGTTTCTGAGACAATGAAGGTGGACCACCCGAGGAGACCCCGTGACCGACAGCATCGATACACGCACGAACTGGCTGGACACCGAGACCCTGAACGCTGTCCGCGGCCAGGTTCCGCTCGTGTACGTCGACGCGATCCCGGTGCGGGTCAATGACATGGGGGAGGTGACCCACGTCGGGATGCTGCTCCGCCAGGCCCCTGATGGCTCGATCAGCCGGACCGTCGTGTCGGGTCGTGTGCTCCTCGGCGAGCGGATCCGCGAGGCACTCCTGCGCCACCTCGAGAAGGACCTTGGCTCCCTTGCCTTGCCGCGTATTCCCCTCGAACCCGCGCCATTCACGGTCGTCGAATACTTCCCGGATCCCTCGATCACGGGATTTCATGACCCCCGTCACCATGCAGTCAGCCTCGCATTCGTCGTTCCGGTGTCGGGTGACTGTCATCCGACGCAGCAAGCACTCGATCTCGGGTGGTTCACACCCGAGCAAGCGACGAGCGAACAGATGCGCAAGGAGATGACGAGCGGTCATGACCGACTGATTCGACTCGCACTCGCATCCGTCGGTCGACTTCCGTAACTTTTTCGATCCCCATCCCGCATCCAGATTGGGCGAGTGAATATTCTTCAGTCATGCCCGAAGGCGACACCATCTATAGGACCGCAGTCGCCTTGCGGACCGCGCTACTCGGCAAGAAGATGGTCGACTTCGACGCTCCACGTCTCGTCGGACTGCGACCACAGATTGGTCAGACGATCGAAGAAGTGCGCAGTCGCGGCAAACACCTCGAGATCATCTGGGATGACGGCGTCGTGTTGCATACGCACATGCGCATGACGGGTTCGTGGCACCTCTATCGAGTGGGCGAACGGTGGCGCAAGCCCGAGCATCGCGCGCGCGTCGTACTCGCAGTCGAAGATTGGATCGCCGTGTGCTTCAGCGCACCAGTCGTCGAGACGTATCGCGACTTCGATCCGCGTCGACACCCGATCCTCGGTCGACTCGGACCCGATTTGTGCAGAGTGGATGCGGATCTCGAGGAATGCGTCGATCGAATGATGAACTACGACGAACCCGACATGACCGTCGCCGAAGTGTTGCTCGACCAGCGCGTGATGTGCGGGGTCGGCAACGTGTATCGCTGCGAGATCCTCTGGTCGTGTGAGATTTCTCCATGGGCACCGATCGCCACGTTGAAGCGTGCCGAGTGCCGCGAGATCGTGCAGCTCGCTGCGGAGTTGTTGCAGGCCAACCTGCACCACGCGGACCGCGTGACAGCGCCGGAAGTTCCAGGTGGGCTCGCGGTGTACGGGCGACAGGGCAAGACGTGCCATCGATGCCATGACACGATCAAGGTCACGCACCACGGTGAAGCACACCGTGTGTTGTATTGGTGCCCGGGTTGCCAGACGATGCACGAGCCATTGATGCGCCCGAACTTCACTCCGCTGTACATCGAGCGAGACATCACTCGCGGTGACACCCACCCCGCCGCAGTCCAGTTTTCACTCGACGACGATGATCGACGAGTCTCCGGCTACTAGTCGGCGACTCGCCCCATCACGTTGTCAACGTCGATGATGATCGCCACGCGATTTTCACGCGTCTTTGGTTCGCGATAACGCTGCGCGTAGCCCTCGACTGCGCGGCGGACCTCGTCGGGATCGGAATCCATCGTCACGAGTCGCGCCGTGCCTTCGAAGGTGATCCATCGACCACCGTCCACCTGCGACACCGCTGCACGACATCCGCGTTGTGCGTTGATGGCCTTCTGCGAGGGGAAGAAGGTGATCACGCGCACGACGTGTGCTGAGTCGTCGTAACTGAAGCCGACGGGCACCACGTGTGGAGAGCCGTCCTTGCGCAACGTCGTGAGTGTCGCGAGATGAC
This sequence comes from Ilumatobacteraceae bacterium, assembly GCA_036804285.1. Classification (GTDB taxonomy): domain Bacteria; phylum Actinomycetota; class Acidimicrobiia; order Acidimicrobiales; family Ilumatobacteraceae; genus UBA3006. The sequence goes on along the minus strand of DAIRSS010000002.1, from coordinate 43,475 downwards.
GCTCGCGAACGAACGCGAGCATCGCGGGGGTGAGTTCGGACGACATTTGTTACGAGGCGATCGCGCGCATCACGTTCACCTTGGTTGCGCGTCGTGCGGGGTAGATCGAGGCGAGCACACCGATGATGAACGAGAGAACGAGGATGACGACGGTTCCGGTGACCGGAAGTCGGAACGCACTCAGTCCACCGTCGGCGAGGACGCCGATGAGGACCGCGCCCATGACGATGCCGAGGATGACACCGACGACCGCGCCATAGAGCGACGTGATCACGCTTTCCCAGCGCACCGTCGTGCGCACCTGTGAGCGCGTCATGCCGACGGCGCGAAGGAGACCGATTTCGCGCGTGCGCTCGAAGACCGAGAGCAGCAGGGTGATCACGATGCCGACGACGGCGATGAAGATCGACAGCGTGAGCAGTCCGTAGATCAGACCGAGGATCTGGTTGACCTGTGCGGCCTGGGCGTCGATGAATTCCTCGCGTGACTGCAAGGTGCCGATGCCCAGCTCTGTCGTGATCGCAGAGACCGCGGACTCGAGTGCCTCGTCGTCGGCTCCTGGCGACTTCACGATGTAGACGTAGTTGTTGAACAGCGGAGTCGAGGTGTCAGTAAACAACTTGCGATTCACGACGTAGTTACCGAACGTTCCTTCGCCGTCGAAGATGCCCTCGACCTTGGCGTTCACGACGTCGCCATCGAGCAACGTGATCGGGATGGTCGACCCAACGGACAATGCTTTGTTGGTTGCGACCGTCTTGGAGACGAGTACTCCGGTCGGCGACAGCGTGTCCTGGCGACCCTCGAGCATCGTGAAGTCATACAGACCCCCCGTCGTCGCAGGGTCGATCACGACGGCGAAGCGCGAGTCTTCCCCGAACTTGACCGACACGAAGCCGATGCCCGTTGCTTGCTGCACCGCGGGGAGTGCAGCGATCTGATCGGTGACGGTGAGAGGGATGCCGCCGAAGCCCTGGCTGTCGACGCTGAGCGCATAGTCACCGCGGAACGAGGACCCGATGGTGTCGCGAATCTCGGCGCGAAGGCTTGCGGCGAATGCGGTGAACGCGGTGACGAGCGCGACGCCGATCAACACCGGTGCGGCGGTGCGGGCCGTGCGCTTCGGGTTGCGCGCCGCGTTCTGACGTGCCATTCCTCCGGTGACGCCTCGCCAGCGTTCGATCGGTCGACCGAGAGCGAGAGCGACCGGCTTGGAGATCGCCGGCCCGATGATGATCACGCCAGCGAACACGAAGAGGATCCCGAATCCGAGGAAGTTGTTCGAGCGACCGAGTGCGGTCAACGTGATGCCGAGTGCGCCGAGTGCCGACACGACGACTCCGATGAGGACGCGACGGCCACGCTGGTCGACGACTTCGAGTGCAGTGTCGCGCAGGGCGGCGAGTGGTGGAACGCGGCCAGCTCGCAGGGCGGGGAAGATCGCTGACACGAGTGTCACGATCGTGCCGACGAGGACGGTGATCACGAGCGTGCTCACACTCACGCTGAGTCCCTTGGTCGGGATCTCGACGCCGAAGGCATTGAGGAGTGCACTCAGGGCTTGTGAAAGTCCGATCCCCGATGCGAAGCCGAGGAATGAGCCGATCACACCGATCACGCCGGCCTCGACGAACATGCTCGTCGACACTTGGCGCTTGCTCGCTCCGATCGCGCGGAGCAGCGCGTTCTCACGGAGTCGCTGCGCGATCGTGATCGAAAAGACGTTGTAGATCACGAAGCATCCGATGCCGAGCGCAATCAGCGAGAACGCCGTCAGGAAGATCGTGAGGAAGCTGAGAACTTGGCCGATCTGGTCCTGGGTTTCCTGGGTGATTTGCGCACCGGTGAGCGTTTCCAACTTGAGGGTCGGGTCGAGTGACGCGGTGATGCGTGCCGCAAGGTCCTCGTCGGAGAGCGTTCCATCGCCCTTGACGAGGAACGCATCGACATAACCTTCGCGGAGGAGAAACTCCGAAGCCGTCGGCTGGTCGAAGAGCGCGAACGTCGCGCCGCCAGGGGAGCTGACGTCGCCGTAGTTGGCGATCCCGACGAGCGTGAACGTGCGGCTTCCCGATTGTGCGGTCACGCGTACGCGATCACCGATCGCGTAATCGGCGTTTTTGGCCGTTGCCTTGTCCATCACCATTTCCGTCGGTCCGACCGGCAGTCGACCTTCCTCGATCGTCCACAGACCTGCGAGGGATTCGGTTGCGATCCCACCGAAGGTTGGCGGTCCGTTCTCCGAGCCCATCGGTGTGCCGTCCTTGGCGATGATCCGTGCGAATGCCTGGATGTCGCCAGTGGCATCATCCACGCCGTCGACGGCAAGCACGGTCTCGAGTGCAGTAATTGGTGTCTGTGCACGCTGCTCGCCACCGAAACCAACCTCGACGAACTGCGATGAGCGCACGTAGGCATCGACGTCGCGGAAGACGTCGGCGAACAGTCGATCGAAGGTCTTGTTCAGGGTGTCGGAGAAGATGAGTGTGCCCGAGAGGAACCCCGTACCGAGGATGATCGCAAGTGACGTGAGCACGAGGCGACCCTTGCGGGCGAGCGTCATGCGGAGCGAGAGTCCGAGCATCGGTTACTCCCCGAGGTGCTTCAAGAAGTCGAGGACCTTGTCCGGCGTCGGCGACAACATCTCACCGGCAAGTTTCCCGTCCTTCAGGAACACGATGCGGTCGGCATAGCTCGCTGCGACTGCGTCGTGGGTCACCATCACGATCGTCTGGCCGAGCTCCGTCACTGCCTTGCGCATGAAGCTCAGCACCTCGCCACCCGTACGCGAATCGAGGTTGCCGGTCGGTTCGTCGGCGAAGATGATCGCAGGCTTGCTCGCCAGCGCGCGTGCGACGGCGACACGCTGTTGCTGTCCGCCAGAGAGCTCGCTCGGTCGATGATCGAGTCGGTCACGCAGGCCGATCGTGTCGATCACCGAGTCGATCCACTTCGCATCACCCTTCGCCCCGTCGAGCGACAAGGGGAGCACGATGTTCTCGTACGCACTCAGCGTCGGAATGAGGTTGAACGCCTGGAACACGAAGCCGACCTGCTTGCGTCGCAGCATCGTCAATTCCTTGTCCGACAGCCCGGCGAGCGTCGTCGAACCGATGGAAACCTCGCCTTCGGTGAGGGAGTCGAGACCGGCCATGCAGTGCATGAGCGTCGACTTGCCGGATCCGCTCGGACCCATGATCGCGGTGAACTTGCCGCGCTCGAAATCGACGGAGATGCCATCCAGTGCGCGAACTTCACTGTCACCTGAGCCGTAGATCTTGCGAACTGACGTCGCGGACGCAGCCGCGGAGGAGGGAGCCATGGTGGGGGTGTTCATAGACCTTTCAGTCTACGAACCACCCATGTCACTGTTGTCTCGGGTGCGCAGACTTACTTGGGTTGTGGGAGCACTCGCAGGTATGGCTTTACCGTCTTCCATCCAGCGGGGAAGAGCTTGTGTGCTTCCTCGTCGGTGACGGCAGCGCCGATGATGACGTCTTCGCCCTGTTCCCAGTTGGCTGGCGTTGCAACCTTGAACTTCGCGGTCAACTGCAGTGAGTCGATGACGCGGAGGATCTCGTCGAAGTTGCGTCCGGTGGATGCGGGGTAGGTGATCGAGAGCTTGACCTTCTTGTCGGGTCCGATCACGAACACGCTGCGCACCGTGAGTGTGTCGTTCGCATTCGGATGGATCATGTCGTAGAGGTCGCTCACCTTGCGATCGGAGTCGCCGATCATCGGAAAGTTGACGGGCGTTCCCTGTGTCTCGCCGATGTCGCCTTCCCACTTGTGGTGGGATTCGACGCTGTCCACGGAGAGACCGATCACCTTGACGTTGCGCTTGTCGAACTCGGGCTTGATTCGTGCGACGTAGCCGAGCTCGGTGGTGCACACCGGCGTGAAGTCCTTCGGGTGGCTGAACAGGACTCCCCACGAGTCACCGAGCCACTCGTGGAACGAGATCGTTCCCTGCGTGGTGTCGGCGGTGAAATCTGGGGCGGTATCTCCGAGACGAACGGGCATGACGGCTCCTTGGTTGAGAGGGGGTTTGGTTGGACGCGTCAGCGTATCGGAAACCCGACCAAACTTGTCAACTTTTGCGGAGATCAATCCCGAATGCTTCGTGGAAGCCTGCGAAGTAGGCCTCGTCGTCCGAGGTGGCACCGAGTTCAACCCAGTCCTCGTCGCTCATCTCGCTGCGCCCCTCAATGATGCCGTGGCCACCCCATGAACAGGGATACCGAAGTTTGGGCTCGTCGGTCGAGATCGCGTGTTCGATGACGCGAGCGACCTCGTCCGCAGGCGATGCGTTGGCGATTCCTGCCGCGTAGAACTGGAACATTCGTCGATAGTGGGTGTCGTATGCGCCGGTCGCATTCGGCGCGTCGATGTTCTTGGCGAAGATCGACGACTTGGTCACGCCAGGTTCGACGATCGCGACGCGGATTCCGAATGGTGCGAGTTCATGTGCAAGCTCTTCACTCACACCTTCCAATGCCCACTTGGACGCGACGTAGGGAGCTTGGGCGATTGCGGCCAAACGTCCAACCACGCTCGTCACGTTGACGATCGTGCCAGCGCCTGCCTTCCGCATGCCAGGGAGGACGTGTTGGATGCAGCGGATCGCACCCGAGACGTTCACGTTGAACGACGCTTCGAACATCTCGATCGAGGATTCTTCGACGACGCCATTGCCTCCGATTCCCGCGTTGTTCACGAGCACGTCGATGTGGTTGGTCGATCGGGCGATGTCGGCGAAACCTTGGGCGACGGACTCCGACGATGCGACATCCATTTCGATGACCTCAATCGTGAGCCCACGCTCGCTCGCCGCGGCGAGGAGCTTCGTGGCCTTGTCGAGTGACCGCACGGTGCCGAACACCTGGTAGTCGCACGATGCCAAATGAAGGGCGGTCGCTCGGCCGATACCGGAATTCGCACCCGTCACGACGGCTACTTTGCGCTGTTTGGATGTCATTGGGACAGGCTAAGGGAGTCCCAAGAAAGACCCGTACAGGGCTGGGATACCGTCGGGGTCGTGCGCGTGCGCAAATCACTCAAGTTCCACCATCGCGTGCCGATAGGTGGGGGCATGGGACGGAGATCTTTGGTGGTGCGCGTCGTCGCACTGGTACTGGGTGGGGTCGTCATGCCGATCGGGATGGGCATGCCGAGCGAAGTCGGGGCCGTCGGACCCGCGGATGACTACATCGTCGTGTTCAAGGACGGCACGAACGTCGAGCGTAAGGTCGCCAAGGAGGCGGGCCTCGGAAATGCCGTCAGCGACGTGTTCACCGCTGCCGTGGACGGATTCGTGGCCGAACTCGACACCAGTGACGTCGCGAGACTGAAGCGCGACCGAGATGTTCTCGTCATCGAGCCGAATCGCACGATCGTCCTCGATGACGTGGACGCACAAGGAACCGAATCGGACGATGGTGATCTTGGCCCAGACCTCAGTGACTTGATGGGTGCTCCGGTTCGCGGGCAATACATCGTCACGTTGAAAGATGACGTATCACCACGTGCCGTCAGTGATGACGAAAAGGACAGAGGTGTCAATGTCCTGTATGTCTATTCGGAGGCCATCAATGGCTTCGCGGCTCAACTCACCGAAGAGGACGTCGAGCGGCTCGACAAGGATCCTCGGGTCGAAAGCATCGAGCAGGACTCGTTCGTCGTCCTCCAAGCCGATCAGGAGAGCCCTCCATGGGGCCTCGATCGCATCGACCAACGTCGACTGCCGCTGAACTCGCGTTACAGCTACAACGAGACTGGCTCGGGTGTCACGGCCTACGTCATCGACACTGGAATCCGAGCAGACCACGTGGACTTCGGCGGCCGGGTTGCGTCGGGTTACACCTCGATCCGAGACTCCTACGGCACCATCGATTGCCACGGACACGGAACACACGTTGCGGGAACCGTCGGTGGTTCGACATGGGGTGTTGCAAAGTCGACGTCGCTCGTTCCGGTGCGTGTGCTCGGTTGTTCGGGTTCTGGCGCGACGTCAGGTGTGATCGCGGGAATCGACTGGACCGTCGGTCACCATTCAGCCGGCACACCGGCGGTCGCCAACATGAGCCTGGGAGGCATGCGGAGTTTGTCGCTGAATGCCGCCGTTGCTCGCGGAGTTGCTGACGGCATCGTGTTCGTGGTTGCTGCGGGAAACAACAATCGAGACGCGTGCGGATACTCACCAGCGTCCGAGTCGAGTGCGATCACGGTCGGAGCTACGGGTAGCACCGACGTCCGCGCATCGTTTTCGAACTTCGGTGCTTGCTTGGACGTATTTGCACCAGGCGTGAGCGTCGTGTCGGCCTGGAGGACCTCTTCCACCGCAATTCGATCATTGTCCGGCACGTCGATGGCGTCACCACACGTCGCTGGCATCGTCGCATTGCACTTGCAGTCTGATCCCACGGCAACGCCTGCGCAGATCGCAACTCGCATCACGAATGCCGCCACTCCCGACATCGTCGTCAACAAGGGAACGAACTCTCCGAACCTGTTTGCTTTCACTGGAGGAGCGTGGGAAGCACCGAGTCCAGTTGCACCATCTGCACCAACCGCGCTGAGCGCGTTGGGGGGCGTCGAGCGTGCGATGTTGTCGTGGACCGCTCCGACGTTGACCGGTGGAACTCCGATCACCGACTATGTGATTGAGTTCGCTCAGGCGGGTTCGACGTCGTGGTCGACGTTTGCCGACGGAACGTCTGTCGAAACGACGTCGACGGTGACTGGGCTGACAAATGGCAGGACGTATCAATTCCGCGTTCGCGCAGTGTCATCTGGGGGAACTGGCGAAGCGTCGTCGACCGCAAGCGCGCCAGTCGGCGTTCCGGGTACGCCAACGTCGCTGAGCGCAACTCCACTTGCTGCGTCCGTTCGCCTGTCGTGGTCGGCACCGACCCAAAATGGCGGATCTCCCATCACTGACTACGTGGTCGAAGTTTCAGACGACGGTGCATCGACATGGACGGTCTTTGACGATGGAGTGTCGAGTGAGCGTTCGGCAACCGTCACGGGATTGACGAACGGGACGAGTTATGCCTTCAGGGTCGCGGCAGCGAACGCTCTCGGTTCTGGGGCGCCGTCAACTCATGTCGTCTCGGTTCCCTGGGAAGTGCTGTCGCCGAGTGCACCACGCGATGTGACGGTGACCTCCGTCCAACTGACGTCGATCGGTTTGTCGTGGACGGCGCCATCGACCGATGGTGGCGGTGCAATCACTGACTACGTCGTGGAGTATTCGGCGAATAGTGGTTCGACGTGGACCGAGTTTGCCGACGTCGTATCGACGATCCGTTCGGCCACTGTCACGGGTTTGACGAGTGGAACTCGCTATCTGTTCCGTGTGCGTGCGGTCAACAGCGCAGGCCGTGGCACTGCGTCTACGTCACCGGCTGCCGTTGCGCCAGGAGTCCCCGGCCCACCGTGTTGTATTGACGACACGGAGATCGGTCCGCGCTATGTCGCGATTCGTTGGGGTGCACCTGAGTACGACGGTGGCGCAGTCATTACGAACTACGTCATCCAGTACTCGACCGATGACGGAGCGACATGGACGACATGGTCCGAACCACATGGAAACGGCACGTTGCGCACGATCACTGGTTTGGCTGACGGGGTTGCACACAAGTTCAGGGTGAGCGCCCGCAACGCTCACGGCACGAGCGATCCCTCGCCGGTTTCCGATCCCTACACACCATGGACACCAGTTGCGCCAGGCGCACCGGTCAACGTCGTTGCGAGTGCTCGACCAGCTCAGGTGGATCTCGATTGGGATGCTCCGGAGAACGATGGTGGCGAACCGATCACCGATTACGTCATCGAGTATTCGACGGATGCAGGATCGTCGTGGACGACCTACTCGGACGGTGTGAGCACCTCGACGCTCGCCGCACTTCGTGGTCTGACGTCTGGTGTCACGCACTCGTTCAGGGTGAAGGCGATCAATGCGCGCGGGACGGGGCCTGCATCGACGCCATCGAACTCCGTCGTCACTCAAGCACCACTCGCCAATGACGCATTCTCTGGGGCCGTAGTGATCCGGGACTCGATTGGGAGCACCGCAAGTTCGACGATTGCTGCGACACGCGAAGTTGGCGAGCCAACTCACGGCGGATACAACCCGAGCGCGTCCATCTGGTACCGATGGACGGCGCCGAACGACGGCAGTCTGGTCGTCGACACACGTGTCAGTGGATTCGACACGCTGCTTGGCGTGTACACCGGGTCTGCGGTCAATGCGTTGACCACGGTCGCCACGAACGACGACGCACCCGGTGGAACATGGAGCCGCGTGGTCGTGTCGGTTCAGGCCGCAGTCACCTATTTCATTGCGATCGACGGTTACAACCGACGTACGGGTTCGACGATGCTCAACTGGGAGTTCACACGTGCACCCGATCCGACCGCTCCATCAGTACCGCGCAACGTTCGAGCGAGCGCAGGAGACGAGCAGGCGACGATCTACTGGCAGGCGCCGACTTCGGACGGTTACCGAGCGATCACGAACTACCTCGTCACCTCGAGCCCAGGTGCCAAGACCTGTACGACGAGCGGTTCGCTCACATGCACGGTTCGAGGTCTCACCAATGGCGAGTCATACACCTTCGTCGTGACGGCGACGAATGCGATTGGCACGAGTGAGCCTTCGCTTCCTTCTGAGCCCGTGACGCCACAGGCGTCGACGACCCCTGATGTTCCGACGGCAGTGTGGGGTCTCGACCGCATCGATCAGCGCGGATTGCCACTCGACGGCCGTTTCGGTCGAGTGGGAAGTGGAGCAGGCGTGACCGCCTACATCATCGACACCGGTGTCTTGTCGACGCACTCTGAATTCGCTGGTCGTGTCATGTCGGGCTACACGAGCATCAGTGACGAATACGGATCGAGTGACTGCAACGGTCATGGAACTCACGTCGCGGGCACCGTTGGCGGAACGAACTTCGGTGTTGCACCAAACGTTGCGATCGTGCCGGTTCGCGTGCTCGACTGCACGGGTTCCGGAACGACGGCTGGAGTCATTGCGGGTATCGACTGGGTCGTGAGCCATCACGTCGCTGGGGCCCCTGCCGTCGCAAACATGAGTCTCGGTGGTGGACGATCGACAGCGCTCGACCTCGCCGTGCAGCGCGGCATTGCTGACGGTGTCACCTTCGTGGTTGCGGCAGGGAACTCGAACACGAATGCGTGTCTGTCGTCGCCTGCGGGTGAAGCTCTCGCAATCACCGTCGGGTCGTCCACATCGGCTGATGCGCGGTCGTCGTTCTCCAACTACGGCACGTGCGTCGATGTCTTTGCCCCCGGGTCGAACATCACGTCCGCGTGGATCGGATCGTCGACGGCGAGTTCCGTGAAGTCAGGAACGTCGATGGCGGCACCGCACGTTGCAGGTGTCGTTGCCCTCGGTCTCGAATCGGCGCCGTCCATGACTCCTGCATTGATGTCGCAGTGGGTCACATCCTCGGCAACGTCCGGCGCTCTGACCGATGTGGGGCCCGGATCAGTCAACTTGCTGCTGTACTCACGCTTCGGAATTGCCCCTCGTGAAGCGGCACCCACTGAACCGCCGAGCGGCGGTGGAGGGAGTGGCGGAGAGCCCGGTGGTGGCGGTGG
>DAIRSS010000002.1:0-33751 GCA_036804285.1 Ilumatobacteraceae bacterium | reverse complement strand
GATGCACCAACGACCACCTTGCCAGCGACGACCACGACACTCGTCGTGACGACGACCACTGTGCCCGTGTCGACCACGACGCCGACGACTGCGCCGGCGACGACGAGTCGTGGACAGAACTCCCGCTTCGTTCCCCAGTTACCAGGCACGAATCGCACACTGAGCCCGATTCTCGGTTCTCCGATTCCGCCCCAGGCGATTCCCTCCGTTGCGCGTCCGGTAGCAACCAAGGTTGTCGGTTCGACGGTGGTGTTGTCGACGAAGGCTCCAGCACAGTCGGTCGTCCACGTTTATCGTGACGGCCTGCTTGTTCGGACGGTGCCTGCTGCGGCTGCTGGCTCGATCAAGATCGCTGACTCCGCCGATGGTTCGCGCTCGTTCCAGATCGTCGTCGTCGATAAGACTGGCAAGATGACCTTGACGCCGAAGAAAACCGTCAAAGTGAAGAAGGCTTCGACTTCGGGTAAGTGAGTGTGGTTCGTCAGCTGACGAACGGAGCGCCGAGGATGACCTCGTTGATGTCGTAACGACCGTCGATCAGTGGTTCGCCTGCGAGTGCAACGACCTCGATCGGGCCATTGAAACCCGGAAGTTCAAGAGCGGGGTGGGCGAGGGCGGAGAGCCCAATTGGCAGATTGGTTGTCTGGTCTGCTGGGATGAGCGCACCAACCCCGTGGGCGGCATCGCACAACCGCGCCGCCATGTTTGGGGCCCAGCCGATGTAGTCCTGACCTTCGAACAGCATGGTGTCGCCGGTGGCGATGCCGATCCGCAGAGAGAGCGGAGCACATGCGACGGTCGCGTGGCGCTGGAGTTCCATCGCGAAGGTGATTCCGTCGTGCGCCTCGACTGCGACTGCCATCAATCCGTCACCCAGGTACTTGTCGATTCGCACGCCTTGATGGGATCCGACAGCACGCGCAACCGCGCGGAACTTGCTCAACAGCTGCGCTGCAGTGCCATCACCGTGTTGTTCGGTGAAGGTGGTGAAGCCAGAGAGGTCAACGAAGATGAATGTCCTTCGGAATCTCATAACTGCCCTCAGCCTAGGGGTGTGACTTCGGTCTTGAGCGAGGGGTCAGTTCACCGAACTTCGGTTATTTGCATTTCTGGCGCGGATTTGGCAGAATAACGCCGTTGTAATTTCCTTGGTGTAGTCGCGTAGGGCGTCACACCAAGGTTGGGGAGGAACCGAATACGTGGACGACGAGCAAATCGAGCTGAGCGCTGATCGCGCTTGGCAAGATCAGGCGAACTGCCTCGGCGTCGATCCAGACCTGTTCTTTCCGGAACGAGGGGCCTCCACACGCGAAGCCAAGGAAGTCTGCAAGGGCTGCGTCGTTCGGGATGAGTGCCTCGAGTACGCGCTCGCCAATGGCGAAAAGTTCGGTATCTGGGGCGGTCTGTCCGAGCGCGAGCGCCGCAAGCTTCGTCGCCAGCGCGCGCAGACCTCGCGCAACATCGCCAGCGCTTAGTCGCCGGTTCCCGACAGTCGTCGATTTCGTTCCGCGAGTCTCCACTCGATCGTCTTTTCGCCACTCAAGTCGAGTTGGGACCAACGGTCACGAGGAATTCGTGCGAGCGTGCGAGCAGGAACGAGGCCGACGAGTTCTGCATGGTCGACTGGGGCAAGTTCGGCAACCGCGTCGAATGCCTCGAGCGGACCGGTGATGTCAGGCTCGATCAAGTTCATCGAAACCTGAGCATGTGCACCCACCTGCAGCCCCAGTGTTCGGCGCTCGTTGGTGCGAATGGTCTTGGCGATGTGCTTGGCAGTCTCCACCGTTTGATCCTTCAACCAGACGTTGTATGCGATGAGGATCGGTCGCGCGCCGACGCAGATCGCCCCTGACTTTGGGTGTGGAGTTGTGGGTCCAAAGTCAGGAAGCAGATCGATGAAGGCATGTTTGCGAATGAAGGGGAGCGTTCGCTCGGGTCCATAGAGGAAACACGGGATACCGAGTTCTTCTGCCGCGAATCGAGCGAAGCGGTCACGCGCCGCAATTGCGTCGGAGAACGAGGACGGTTCGAGCGCGACGAAGGGGACGACGTCGACGATTCCTACGCGAGGATGAACACCGTGGTGCTCGCGGATGTCGAACATCGCGGCTGCACTCTTCGTGAGGATCCTCGCGGGGTCTTCACCTGCGAGGGTGAACACGCTGCGATTGTGGTCGGCATCGCTGTGTAGGTCGAGGAGGTCGGGGCCGAGTTCGGCGGACAATTCACCGAGTTGGCTTGGGTTTCCGCCTTCGCTGATGTTGATGACGCATTCGAGCATCCTTGTTGCTTATCGCATCCGAGACGCCCAGTGCTAGATTGACTGCATGAACCTCGGTGGAACAGAACTCATCATTGTCGGCATCATCGTCGTGCTTCTTTTCGGTTCGCGTCTGCCGAAGATCGCACGAAGCCTCGGTCAGGCACAGCAAGAGTTCAAGAAGGGCCAGGCAGACCCGTCAAAGTCTGCAGAAGCCCCGAAGAACGACACGCCTCCTTCGGCGTAGTCAGCTCGCTCAGTCGTTCGTCACTCGAACGCGCTTGTTCATCACTCGCTCCAGGAGCGATCGGCGTTCCATCGCGGAATAGACGTTGAGTTCGTTGTCGAGCTTCTTTGACGGTGCGAATGAAATGACCAGCTCGTCGTCCGTCACCTGAGTCTTCAACTTCTTCACACGCCCGTCCTGAGTGCGGTCGAGACCAACTGCCACCCGGAGAATTCCGGCGAGCACCTCCACGCGGTGCTTGTCCGCATCTCCGAGTCGCGCGAACTCGGGGTGGTCGTCCTTCGGTAGACCCTTGCGGTGATAACGAGCAACCTGGGCGATGATCTCGATGTCACGATCCGCGAGCCCGACGAGTTCCGAGTTGCGGATGACGTAGTACGAGTGCAGATGGTGCTTCGAGTGTGAGATCACGACGCCGACGTTGGCGAGGAGTGCTGCATATTCCAGGAGTCGACGATCGTCGGGATCGACGTCGAGATGGGACTTGAGCGCGTCGAAGAGACTGACCGCAATTCGCGCCACGTTCTCGGAATGCTCGGGTCGGTCGTCGCACCGTTCGGCGAGCAATCGCACGCTGCGCATGGAAGCATCGCCAGAAGTGTTCTCCGGCCCTGCTCCTTGGCGCTGAAGTGTGTCGATGAGGACGCCTTCACGGAGCGCGTAGTCACTGAACATGAACGTCGAGATCCCGTACGTGTCTGCGATTGCCTCGAGAATGATCGCCCCCGCGAGGATGATTTCCGCACGCTTGCGGTCGATGCCGAACTTTTCTTGTCGTTCATCGACGGTCGAACACTGTGCAAGGTCGGTGACCACGTCGGCGACGTCTTGGCCGGTGAACTGGAACCGATTCATGCTCGTTGGTTCGGGCTGGCCGGACTTCTTCTGGATGATCCGCGCGACGGTTTCTGCCGTACCTGACGAGCACACGGCCAGATCGAAGCCGAGGGCCTGAACCTCGGATTGAAGGATCATTAGTGTCGACTTCACGAACGCTCGGCAACTCGGTACCGCGCTCGGGTGGAGGGTCGCGGAACCGAAGAATCGATCCGTGAGTCGCACGGCGCCGATCTTGAAACTTCGGGCGAGGAGCATCTCATCGCCATTGCCGATGACGACTTCGGTACTGCCGCCACCGATGTCGCAGACGAACATCGAGTCCTCGTGGTTTCCAATGCCGTGGAGGACTCCGAGGTGGATCAGGCGTGCTTCCTCGATGCCCGAGATCGTCTCGATCGAAATTCCTGCTTCCTTCTTGGCACGTTTCACGAAGTCGGACCGATTGCGTGCCTCACGAATTGCGCTGGTTGCAACGGCTCGAATCTCGGCACCATGGGACTCGGCCAGATGCCGCATCCGACTGAGACATGCGATTCCACGATCGATCGCTGCGGGATCGAGTTCTTTCATTTCGCCCGCGCCATGACCGATGCGAACGGTTTCCTTCTCGCGAGTGATGACTTCGAAGCCATTCGTGACCGCCTTGGCGATCACCATGTGAAAACTGTTGGTCCCGATGTCGAGCGCGGCGATGGTGGGGGCTTCCGGGCTCGTTGCCACGGTGCGAGCCTAGTTTGACTGGATTGTGTGCTCGAGGCGACGACGCTTGGCGATGCGACGGCGCTCTCTCTCCGAGCAACCGCCCCACACGCCGTGATCGATGTGGTTGGAGAGTGCGTACTCCAAGCAGTCGTTCTTCACGGGGCAGTGAGCACAAATTGCTCGGGCGCGTTCAACTCCAGCTCCATCCTGAGGGAAAAACACCGCAGGAGGAAAGTTGCGGCAACTGCCGCGATCCATCCACTTCAATGATCGGTTGGCGTTCATCGGGGTTGCCATCACGGTAACCGATGTGTGTTTGCCGTGCGAATACTTGGTCGTACTTATTGCCTGGTCCTCCGGCGCAGATTTGTCCCGAAAACTGGCGGTTTTTTACCGATAGCCTGACGGGTATGTCAGATGTCGCAGTCCTCAACGAACCGCCGCGCGGACACGCGCGCATCGTCTATCTCGGACCGGTCTCCCCGCATTGGGAGGTCTACAGCGATTACGGTGACGCGAACCTGCTTGAAGAGTTCCGCGCTCGCGTTCTCGCCCGACTGGTCTTGCTGCCACGCAACGATCCACAGTTCCGCCGCAACCAGGAGCGCGTGAACCGCGACGCTGAGCGCGAGCGGATCAGCGTGGAGTGGGAAATCGGCTGGGCCGACGAGTCGGCCTAACGGCGTCACGTTGTTGCGTCTGAATTCGACGCAACGCAGAGTTGAACGAGCGGTAGCGAGAACATGATTTCTTGGCGACAACTTCTTCAGCGCGGAATCTCCTCGATCACGTCTTCCTACGATTCACCCATCGAGGCACGATTCATCAACCGTGAGCTGAGCTGGCTCGACTTCAACTCTCGAGTGCTGTCACTTGCAACTGAAGCAGATGTTCCGCTGCTCGAGAGGTGCAGATTCGTCTCGATCTTCAGCTCGAACCTCGACGAGTTCTACCAAATCCGCGTCGCAGCGCTGAAGGATCAGATTGCCGGTGAAGTGGTCACGCCCACGCCGGATGGAAGGACGCCCGCGCAACAGCTCACGGAGATTCGCGAACGAGTGCAACTACTGACATTGACCCAAGAGGCGATCGTTCGAGATGCGTTGCTTCCGGAACTTGCAGAAAACGGCATCCTCCTCTCGCGTTGGGATCAATTGTCGGAGGGCGATCGAGCCGAGCTCACGAGCCAGTTCATGGAACGCATCTATCCGATTCTCACCCCTCTCGCCGTCGACCCTGCACATCCGTTCCCATACATCTCCAACCTCGCTCTCAATCTGGCGATCACCGTTCGTGATCCGCGCTCTGGCGAACAGCGATTCGCAAGGGTGAAGCTGCCAGCGAACTTCCCGCGATTCGTCTCGGTTGGATCGTCGAAGACATTCGTCCTTCTCGAAGAGGTCGTCGTCGCGCATCTCGGACAACTGTTCCCTGGGATGACGGTCGAGCAGTGTTACGTGTTCCGTGTCTCGCGCAATGCCGACCTCTCGCTCGATGACGAAGACGCCGACGATCTTTTGGCGGCGGTCGAGATGGAACTTCGGCGCAGACGCTTCGGTCGAGCAGTCCGGCTCGAGGTGCCACGCACGATGTCACGCGAGATGCTGCAACTCCTCGTCGAGGAACTCGAACTCGAACCCGAGGACGTCACGTATCACGATGAAATCATCGGGTTGGGAGCACTCGCAGAACTCGCGTCACTCGACGTGCCTCGACTTCGTTACAAGCCTTGGCCACCCGTGACGGCCGGTCGATTGTCGGTGGCGGAGGAGGAGAATCGCTCGATCTTCGACGTGATCAAGGAACGTCAATTGCTCGTTCACCACCCACACGAATCGTTCGCTTCATCGGTCGAGTCATTTGTGAAGCAGGCTGCTCTCGATCCACACGTGCAGTCGATCAAGATGACGCTCTATCGCACTTCAGGCGACTCGACGATTGCACGACACTTGATCAAAGCCGCCGAGCTGGGTAAGCAGGTTGCGGTCGTGCTCGAGCTGAAGGCCCGCTTCGATGAGGCGCGGAACGTGTCGTGGGCGAAGGAGCTGGAGTATGCAGGAGTGCACGTCACGTACGGTCTCGTTGGACTGAAGACGCATGCGAAGTGCATTCTCGTCGTTCGCAGCGAATCGGGTTCATTGCGTCGTTATGTCCACATTGGAACCGGCAACTACAACTCGGTCACCGCGCGAATCTACGAAGACATCGGTTATTTCACGAGTGAGCCGGAGATCGGTCGCGACGCCACCGAATTGTTTAACTACCTCACTGGTTATGCGCACGCACCCGAGTATCAGTCGCTCCTGGTTGCTCCACATCGCTTGAAGACTCGCATCATCGAATTGATCGACAAGGAGGCGTCGTTCGCCGAGCGCGGTCGGATCACCATGAAGATGAATTCGATCTCTGACCCAGACGTGATTGAGGCCTTGTATCGAGCATCCCAGGCGGGTGTACGTGTCGACCTCGTCGTGCGTGGAATCTGTTGTCTCCGCGCCGGAGTGACTGGTCTTTCTGAAAACATTTCGGTCCGCTCGATCCTCGGGCGCCAACTCGAGCACTCACGCATCTACCGCTTCGAACACGGTCTCGATGACGATGAGCCACTTCACCTCATCGGGTCGGCAGACATGATGGAACGTAACTTGAAGGGAAGAGTGGAGACGTTGGTGCCGCTGACGCACCCGAAGCACCGCATGTGGCTCGACACGGTCCTTGGCTTCTTGCTCGCAGACGATGTCGCCCGTTACTCACTTGGACCGGACAACGAATGGTCACGTGGGGGAACCCCGGGATTCGAACGTGACGCCCAAAGTGACCTCCATGCGTGGGTCACCCGTACACAGGTTCGCTGACGACGGGGGTTGTTCACGCGGGCGTCATCTCGCGGCAAGCACCCAGTAACTTCCGCAAGATACGGTGATGGGGATGGAAGAACTTCGCAAGACCTTTCACCAGGAGCTCGAGGACCTGCGCGGACGCGTCGTGGCGCTCGGTCAGACCGTGATCGACACGATCCCGCGTGCGACCAACGTGCTGTTGTCAGGCGACCTCGAAGGCGCGGACTATCTGGTTCAAGCCGACGACGAGATCGACGCACGATCGCTCGAGATCGAAGAGTTCTGTTTCCAGGAACTCGCGCTTCAGTCGCCGGTAGCAGGCGACCTCCGACAGCTCGTCTCGATCATCAAGATTTCTGCCGAACTCGAGCGCTCCGCCGACCTCGCGGTGAACATCTGCAAGGCAGCTCGTCGAATCTACGGGCACGACATCGACCCGGTGTTGCGTGACTTGATCAGCAAGATGAGCGAGCAGGCTCGCCAGCTGTACGTCGCAGCGATCGATGCGTTCAATACGAACGATGCTCCGAAGGCAGCGGCACTCGACGACATGGACAGCTACCTCGATGCATTGCACCGTCAATTCATCCAGGAAATCTTCGAGTGCCACTCACGCGAGACCATCGACCTCCAAGTCGCGGTTCAGCTGGCCGTCGTGTCGCGCTTCTACGAGCGCATCGGTGACCACGCGGTGAACATCGCTGAGCGCACGCGGTTCATCCTCACTGGATGGGTCCCCGAGCTCAAGGGTGCATCGCGGTTCCGTGCGCGACAGAACGACGGCGAGACTCCCAAAGTCATTTTGTGACCTCCGCCAAGGACGCGCCGACGGTCTTCATAGTCGAAGACGAGGACGCGTTCATCGAGGCCCTCGACATCGGACTTCAGCGCGAGGGATTCAGGGTCGAAGTTGCTCGGGACGGCGCAGAGGCCCTTCTCAACTTCGAGAGTGTGAACCCCGACATCATCCTGCTCGACGTGATGTTGCCCAAGGTGTCCGGCACCGATGTGTGTCGGGAGATCCGCAAGAAGAGCCAAGTGCCGATCATCATGGTGTCTGCGAAGGGATCCGAGATCGACACGGTGGTCGGACTCGAGGTCGGAGCAGACGACTACATCGTCAAGCCGTATCGTCTGCGCGAGCTCGTCGCCAGAATTCGCGCGGCGCTTCGCCGCAGTTCGCTGACGCAAAGCGAGATCGACGAAGTCGGCATCGGCACGGTGCGAGTCGGCGACGTGCAGATCGACCCCGAGCAGCACATGGTGACGGTTCGTGGCGCGGTGACGAAACTCCCGCTCAAGGAATTCGAACTGCTGTACGTGTTGATGGCAAATGCAGGCCGAGTCATGACGCGCGAGAACCTCATCGATCGCGTCTGGGGTTCTGATTACTACGGCGACACCAAGACCCTGGACGTCCACATCAAGCGACTTCGCTCGAAGATCGAGGTCGATCCCGCAAACCCCGTGAACGTGGTGACCATCCGCGGGCTCGGTTACAAGTATGAGAAACTGACGTCATAGTCAGGTCGAACACCGGTCTTCCGCCCGCAAGTCCGCTCACGCGCCTGAAGCGCGTGCATACATGGACCGTCGCCGGCGAAGCGGCACTTGCCGTATCGCTCGCGGACTCGATGTTTCTGTCCGTGAGTCCGGATGCGGCCCGTGGGCGAGTGCTCGCCTTTCTCGCGTTCAGCCTCGCGCCATTCCTGATCCTTGCTCGCTTCATCGGACCGTTCCTCGACAGGATGCCGGGCGGGCGAAGACTCACGATCGTGGTGCTCTCTTTCGCTCGAGCCGCACTGATGATTGCGATCATGCGATGGATCGACTCGCTCTCCCTCTTCGGCTTGATGTTCGTCGCTCTCGTCCTTGCGAAGGTCTACAGCGTTTCGCGCTCGGCGATGATGCCGACGGTGGTCAACGCAGATGGTTTGATGGCAGCCAACGGACAGATCGGCCGACTCACCGGCATCATTGGAATCGTTGCAGGAGGACCTGCAGCGCTGCTGCAGATGATCAGCTCGCGAGTCTCGCTCGGCTTTGCGGTCGTCTGTTTCGTTCTGGCCGGGATATTGGCACTCGCTCTCCCTCGGGGACTTGCAGGTGCGCGCAATCCAGAGTCTGATCTCGAGCGCAGTGAACTGCATGCCCCAGCCATCATTCGCGCAGCCATGGCGATGGCCGCCCTGCGCGTTGCCAATGGGTTCCTCTTCTTCCATCTTGCGTTCTGGTTGCGCACCGAAAAGGCGGGTACGGCATGGTTCGCCTTGGCCCTTGCTGTCGGGTCTTTGTCGACACTTTCAGCGAACTCCATTGCAGGTGTCGTTCGTCGGCGCGTTCGCGAACACGTCGTCCTCGAAGCGTCACTCGTCGTCGTTGCGATCGTCGGCCTCGTGAGTGCCTATCTCGGCAGTGTCACCGCTGGAATCGTGCTCACGGGAGTCATCTACGGTGTCGGAGCACTCGGCAAGTTGGCCTTCGATTCCGTCCTCCAGTCACGAGCACCGGACGCGAATCGCTCGAGGGCGTTTGCTCGATACGAGACGCGGAACCAACTTGCACAGGTTGCGGGAGGATTCGTCGCAGTGGGGTTGACGCCGAGCGGCCCCGTCGGTTTTGCGATGATCGGAGTGATCGGTCTCGTTGCTGCCGTCTATTACGCAGTGCGCTACTAGAGCGCGATCCGCGCGAGCCAGAGACCTGGAGCATCGAGTTCACTCGGCGTCGGCAGGTTCCCCGATCGCACGAACAGTTGGCTGAGACCTTCGTTGCCTGCTCGTTCGACGACTCCTTCGACGAACGCATTGCCGCGCTCGACCTGACCTTGGGTGAGGTGCAGGCCGAGGAGTTGCTCGACGAAGGAGTCACTCGGGGAGGCCTCGACTCTGCGTCGTCGAACTGCTTCGGCGATTTGTGTCCCGGCGCCGAGCACGGACGTGGAGATGGTGTCCACGGCGTGGTCAACGTAACCAATGATTGCAGCGACCATTGCGTCGAGTGACGGTGCGAGATTCTCCTGCATCGGCGAACGTACGGCCCCAAGGATGATCGAGGGATCGGTGAAGAACTTGTTCATCATCGCCATCGGATCGTTGTCACCGAGGTCCATGTTCGTCAGTCGCTCCATCAGCGCATTCGGATTCGGAGAGAATCCGGCGATGTAGTGACGGACCGCAGCCGCCACCGTGTCTCGGACATGTGGAACGGTGAGGACTGCATGCGACGTGAGTTCGCTGATGAGGACCCACATCCTCATGTCATCTGAGGTGATGCTCCAATCGGTCGCAAACTTTTCGACGTTCGGGGCGACGATGAGCAGTTGATTCTGTGACTCGCGCGGAAGCGGGAGGTCGTATTGGCCGAATGCGCGAAGCGCGAGTTGTCCGATCATCGTGCCGACCGACATGCCCATCATCGCGGGACCCATCATCTTGTTGATTGACGACATCATCTGCGCCATTGGGTCGGAATCACTCGTCTCAGTGGATGACGAGGTGAGTGACTGCGCGAGGTCGGTGAACATGGGTCGGTACGCCGCGATCGTGTGGTGGGTCCACATCGAGCGATTGACGACCTCGACCTTCGGTGGGGCACCGAGTGGAGCGGTGGCGAGCCCCGTGAAGTCTCGGACTCGCTGGTCGGCGATTGGAAGCAGGCGTTCAATGGCAACCCTGCTCGCCGGGTCGACGTTTGCCTCGGAGTTGGTTCCCTCCGTGGCGGTCATCAGCGCCACCTGGCGCGCGACGTCCCACTGCAGTGGCCCCTGGCTGGACAGCTGTTTGGCGAGGTCCCCGAAGAACGGCATTCCCGGGAAGGGTGACTCGTCAGGGTTGTTCGACATCGCCGTCCAGCCTAAGGACGGCAGATCGCGCCGCGTCCACTGGAAGCAACCAGTGACTGCCATCACGCTCGACACACCAGCCGAGCAATGTTCCCTCATCGTCAAACACCGTGCCGCCATGGTGCGATGCGGCGAACGGTTCGAGAGGAATGTGCGTCGTCGCTCGTCCCGAGGTCGAAGAACTGATGTGGCTGAGTTCAACCCCATAGGTCTTCGTCGCGATCCACACTGGAGCGCCAGGGTTCACTGACTCCTTGGCGGTTGGAGTGATGGGCACCTTCGCGCCAGTGGTTTGACCTTCAACGACCTTGAGCAGTGAGACGCCGAGTTCAGGCTCGACATTGACGACGACAGCGTCGAACTCGGTGGCCTCAGGAGTCGCCACATGCACGGTCTCACCGACAGCGGCCCCGTCAATGACGCCGATGAGCAGACCAGATTCGGCCACCGCCGCTGCAATTGGGGCAGAAACTCTGGCGATGTTCAGCCCAAGTGGTGATATTCCGGGCTGGAGGGTGTTTCGGTTGGCTGACGGCGAAGTCACCTCTGGGGAGTCGGGCACGGAGACGACGAGCAAGCCGACTGAAGTGGCAAGACACGTCAGGATGCTGAAGAGCGCGAGCGTTCGCACGGTCGAACGGTCAAAGCGGGCAGGCGAACGGAGGTCGTCCTGCCGTGCATGCTCACTCGGATGCATCCAGGATCGCTCGTAGGCAGGAAGAGGAGCATTGAACAATTGTTCACCGAGTTCGTCCTCGTCGTCTGACACGTGCGTGAGGCTAGTCAAGCCCCTCGACGAAGTGTCGTCGTCATACTCGGGTACGCTTTGGCTGTGACCAACCGCCGCTTCTTCGACAACGGAGACACGTTGGTCGAGTTGACGAGCGAATCCCTCCAGATCGGCGAGCTATATGACTGGTCGGTGCTACCGCGTTGTGGTGCAGTCGTCGTTTTTTCAGGCACGGTCCGCGATCATTCGGAGGGTCGACACGACGTGACGTCGCTCGCGTACGAGGCATACGACGAACAAGTCGTGCCGAAGTGCCTGGAAATCGCCAAAGAGATGCGCGACAAGTGGCCGACGCTCGGCAGAATCGCGCTCGTTCATCGCATCGGTGAATTGAAACTGGGTGAATCGTCGGTCGTGATCGTCGTCTCCGCTCCTCATCGTCCAGAAGCATTCGAGTCGGCACGGTTCGGCATCGACGCATTGAAGGCGACGGTCCCGATTTGGAAACGTGAGCAATGGGGTGATGGTGGTGACTGGGCACTTGGTGCGCAACACATCACGGACGTGAAGAAATTGAACGACGTGAGCGGATCGTGATGTTCGCATTCGGCGCGGTGACGATCTTCTTTGCACTGATCTCCGTCGTCTCTGCACTCGTTCTTGCCTATCTCGTGTACCAAGATGCGCCACCGCCGACGAGGACGACCGGCATGGATGCCTTTCATCGACACCTGGATGCGCTGTCCGACGATTCGCGTGCGCACCTCCGTCAGCAGCTTCGTGAGTCGAGAGAGCGTCAGGGGCGCAACTAGCCATGGCACGCGACCTCGCCATCGACCTCGGGACGGCCAACACCCTCGTGTACATGCAGGGCAGGGGAATCGTCATCAACGAGCCTTCGGTCATCGCCGTCAACAGGCGTACGGGTGAGGTCCTCGCCACGGGCGAGGAAGCCTCGGGCATGATCGGCAGGACCCCTGGTTACATCGTCGCCGTGCGCCCATTGCGCGGTGGGGCGATCACCGACTTCGAGATCACCGAAAAGATGATCCGGTTGCTGCTGCAGCGAGCGGGCGTGTCGCGGTTCTCTCGACCGAAAGTGCTCATTTGCGTGCCGTCGGCGATCACGGAAGTAGAGCGCCGCGCGGTCACCGACGCGACACGTCGCGCGGGTGCTGCTGATGCTCAGTTGCTCGAGCAGCCGATGGCTGCGGCGATTGGAGCGGATCTTCCGATCAACGAGCCAGTCGGCAACATGGTCATCGACATTGGTGGTGGCACGACGGAGACTGCGGTCATCAGCCTCGGCGGAATCGTTGCACTCGAAGCTGTGCGCGTTGGATCATTCGACATCGATGCGGCGATCCAGGCACACGTACGACGAGAACATGGACTTGCAATCGGCGAACGGACCGCTGAAGAAATCAAGAAGTCGATCGGAAGTGCGATGCCGACACCGCGTGAGCGCGACGCCGAGGTGCGTGGGCGTGACCTCGTGAGTGGACTTCCCAAGACGGTGATCCTCACGCCGCAGGAGATTCGCGAGGCGATCGACGACGTCGTCACACAAATGGTCGACTCCGTCGTGCGATGTCTCGCCGTCGCTCCGCCAGAGCTTTCGCAGGACTTCTTGACGCGCGGTATGTATCTCGTCGGTGGTGGCTCAATGCTTCGCGGTCTCGCCCAGCGCATCGAGCGCGACACCAAGGTTCCGGTGAACATGTCGCCACAGCCACTCGAGGCGGTCGTGTTGGGGGCGGGTCACTGTGTCGAGAACTTCTCCGCTCTGCGCGGGATGTTCATGGACTCCCGCCGCTGACCAGCGGTCAGGACTTCGAAATCAAACGGGTCAGTCCTTCTTGGACGACCGTCACCGCCAACAGACCATCCTGGGTGAAGATGTGTCCTTCGGCGAGTCCGCGAGCGTTTGACGTCGAGATCGACGTCTGCTGATACAGCATCCACTGGTCCGCACGGAATGGACGATGGAACCACATGGCGTGGTCGAGGCTCGCCATCTGCACCGATCCATCCGACCAACCAACGCCGTGGGGCATGAGTGCGGTGTCGAGCAACGTCATGTCGCTCGCATAGGTGAGGATGCAGGAGTGCAACACCGGATCATTTGGAAGGGTGCCATCCGCACGGATCCACACGCGTTGACCGGGACGCGGATTTCCCTTGCGAGAGAAGGGGTCTCCATCGACGTAGCGCTGGTCGATCGGCCGTGGGCGGTCGTACCACTCGCCGAGCAGTTCTTTGTAGGGCTCCATTCGAGTCTTGAAGTCTGGGAGGGATTCGGGTGGAGGAGTCGTCGGGTCCATCGTGATGTGGTACTCGAGACCCGACTCGATCTTCTGGAAGCTCGCCTGCAGGTTGAAGATCGGTTTGCCGTGCTGGATCGCGACGACTCGCCTGGTGGAGAAGCTCTTCCCATCGCGGAGTCGATCGACTTCGTAGAGGATCGGCACGCCAGGATCACCGGAACGCAGGAAGTATGCGTGCAGCGAATGGACCATCCGGTCCGACTCATCGATCGTGCGCGTCGCCGCGACGAGTGCCTGCCCCGCAACCTGCCCGCCGAACACTCGCTGACGATTTTCATCAGGGGACTGTCCACGGAAGATGTTCACCTCGATCGGCTCTAAGTCGAGGAGTGTGACGAGATCTTCGAGAGGGGTTGGCACTCGTCCATGTTGCCAGCATCTGGTCACGATTGCACGGTGCGTTAGCGTGTCACGCATGGCGTCGCAGAAGTCAAAGGCATTTCCCAAAGGGTTCACGTGGGGAACGGCAACAGCCGCTCACCAAGTCGAAGGAAACAATTGGAACAACGATTGGTGGGACTGGGAACACACACCCGGGAGTCCATGCGTCGAACCAAGCGGTGATACGTGTGACCACTTCAATCGTTATCCGCAGGACATCGCGATGCTCAAGTCCTGGGGCTTCGGCACCTATCGCTTCAGCGTGGAGTGGAGTCGAATCGAACCGGAGGACGGGGAGTTTTCGCAGGCTTCAATCGATCATTACAAGAAGATGGTGCAGTGTTGTCGAGACAACGGCATCACGCCAATTGTCACGCTGCACCACTTCACGACACCGCGATGGGTTGCGGCTATGGGCGGGTGGGGGAACGACACCACATCTGACCTCTTCGCACGCTTTTCCGACAAGGTCGCGCGTGGCCTCGGAGACGAAGTTGGAATGTGGTGCACGATCAACGAGCCGAACATGGTCTCGACCATCGGATACCTGCTCGGTGAGTTCCCCCCGGGCAAGAAGGACCGCGCACTTCGCTTGAAGGCGAACGAGGTCTTCTGCGATGCGCACCGCAAATCTCGTGACGCGGTCAAGTCCGTGTCCAGTGCACCACTCGGAATCACGTTGGCCATGCAGGAGTACACGATCGTCGGGAACAACGAGGACGAACTCGCACAGGCTGCAGCTCACCGCGATCGCGCATGGGCTGGTCTCGAGGATCCGTTCCTCGAGGTTGCGAAGGGTGACGATTTCTTCGGCGTGCAGACGTACACGCGCGAGATCATGGACAAGGACGGTCGCACCAAGCCGACCCCCGACATGCGTCTCACGATCATGGGGTACGAGTTCCGGCCGTCTGCTCTCGAAGCGTGCATCCGTAGGGCGTGGGAACAGACCGATCATGTTCCGCTCATCGTCACGGAGAATGGCGTCGCGGCAACCGACGACCGCGAGCGCATCGAGTTCGTGCACGATGCCCTCGACGGAGTCTTGAACTGCATCGCGGACGGAATCGACGTGCGTGGTTACACGTACTGGACGTTGATGGACAACTTCGAGTGGACGCGCGGATATGCGCCGATATTCGGTCTGTGCGCCGTCGATCGTTCGACACAGGTCCGCACGCCCAAGCCGAGCGCGCACTGGCTCGGTCGTGTTGCGCAAGCGAACGCACTCATCGGCATCAACGACTGATGATCGACCCGACACTTCGCGAGGTGGCACTCGCGACGAAGGGCTTCATGCCTCCCGATGAGGGCGACGCGTTGTACGAGGCGGCGCTTCTCGCCGGAAGGAATGTTCCGTCTCTCAACATGGTGGAAGTTGGCTCCTACTGTGGTCGCAGCACGGTGTGGGTCGGTGCTGCAGCAAGGTCGTCTGGTGTCACGCTGTATGCCGTTGACCACCACGGAGGGTCCGAGGAGAACCAGCCCGGGTGGGAGTGGTTCGACGACTCGGTAGTGGATGCAACGACGGGCAGGATCAATACGTTGCCGTTCTTCACTGACACGATGACTCGTGCGGGACTGACTGATGTGGTGCGAGCTGTCGTCGGAGACTCAGCCGCACTTGGTCACGCGTGGAGAGAAAAACTCTCGTTTCTTTTCATCGACGGTGGGCATGGTCGCGAGATCGCACGCGCCGATTTCTCCGCGTGGCACGACCACGTTGCGCTCAATGGCATCTTTGCCATTCATGACGTGTTCACCGATCCCGCAGACGGTGGTCAGGCGCCGTATGAGGAGATCTACTTGCCGGCGATTTCTTCCGGGAAGTTCCGCGACGTCTCGGCGACCGGCTCGCTCAGGGTGCTGTTGCGCGTCTCGTAGGCAATCGAGCTAGACGCGACGCGAGATCGCGTCGATCTCCGTGGCCAAGTCGACATCGTGCGTGGAGAGCCCACCGATGGCGTGCGTCGTCATCCGGACGAGTACACGGTTCGGATAGCGGATGTCGATGTCGGGATGGTGGTCGAGGCGATCAGACGTCGAGATCACGTCCCGAACGAAGTCGGCGATCACGGCAAAGGATCGAAGTCGGAACTCACGCGAAATCGAACCGTCTTGAACGGTCCACTCGGAGAGTTGGGGAAGTGTGCGAGCAGCCCCGTCATCGAGTGGGGTGTAGCGCATGTCGTTCAGTCGATGACGCTGGAGTCGAGGAAGATCGCACTCGCAGGCGTCGCATTCGAAATCGCATCAGCGGCAAGGATCACGGCTGCACCGGTGTAGGCACTGCACTCCTCGGCGGGGAAGACGATGCGATTCGGATACACGATGCCGGTGAAGTATGCGCCGCTTTCAGTCCGGTGAGCGCGTGTCCACAACAGGAGTTCCTTCGCTCGCTCGACGTCGCCCGCGGCAGCGTGTGCGAGTGAGCACTCCGCGGTCTCGGCAGCCGTCACCCAATCCTCGTCGTTGACGCAACGGACGCCGCGGCCATCAATCACGAACTCGTCCCACTTCGAGCGCAAACGCTCCTTGGCGTCGACGCCCGTCGTTGCACCGGTCAGGACGGGGTAGTACCAGTCCATCGCCCAGCGCTCCTTCGGTTCGAAGGCGCCTTGGTCCGTGTTGATCGCAAGATCGATCGCATCTGCTGCGGCTCGCCATTCGGGTTGGTGTTCACCGAGGAGGGCGCCAAGGTTCGCTCCGCAGTGCAGCGCGTGACGGATCGACGACGAACCAGTCAGCAGCGAATAGTCCCACGGCTTCGAGTCCACCTCACGCGCCCAGAGAATCGTGCCGTCTGGCTTGCGCATGTCGAGCACCCAGGTGAGGGCCCGCTTCACCGTCGGCCACATCAGAGCGACGAACCCCAAGTCATCGGTCGACAGCCAGTGGTGCCACACACCTGTTGCGACGTATGCGCACACATTGGTGTCGAGCTTGGCGTCTTCGAGGCTGCCGTCGGGCATGTAGTAGTTGTGCCAACTGCCGTCGTTGCGTTGCACCACACTCAGCCAGCGGTAGGCGCGCTGTGCTTCGTCATGGAAACCCATCACGTCGAGTGCCATCGCCGTCTCGACATGATTCCATGGGTCGCAGTGTCCGCCGTCGTACCACGGAATCATTCCGTTGGCGAGCTGGAGTGACGCAATGGAGCGCGCCGTGAGCATCAACTCTTCATGCGTGATGATCGCTTCAAGCCGGTCGTTCTGGAGTCCGAGCATCGTCATCGTGCCGAACCTCCGGTTGGCTTCGTCGCGTAGACGATGTAGCTCTTGCCGAGGATTGGGGCCAGGATTCGTTCGAGCGTGCGGGTGAGCTTCGGCGCAGCGATGATGTCCCATTCGAGGAAGCGTTTGTACGCGTTGACGAATCGATGGTCTTCGCGGGCTGGTCCGACTGCACACCTCAACCACCAGTACGGCGAGTGCAGTCCGTGTGCGCGGTGCTCGGCTCGAATCGTGAGACCGCTTGCGCGAACCTTTGCCTTCAATTCGGTCGCGCTGTAGATCCGCACGTGGCCACCGGGAACAAACGGTGCGTGGTATTCGTCCGACAACATCCAGTTGATCTTCTCGGGGAACCACGAGGGGACCGTCGCAGCGAGAACACCACCAGGCTTCAACACACGTGCGAATTCACCAATTGCGCGCACGTCATCTTGGATGTGCTCCAAGACCTCCGAGGTGACGATGGCGTCGAAGGTGTCGTCGGGGAATGGAAGCGTCGTCGCGTCTCCGCGCATGACCCCCGAAAGGTTCTCCTCTCGGATTTCCCCAGCTTCGAACATCGCGGCAAACGTCGCGCGGGTGGAGACGACCTCCTCGGCGGCATAGTCGAGCGCCACGACCTGCGCGCCGCGGCGAGCAGCCTCGAACGCATGACGACCGAATCCCGCGCCAGCATCGAGCACGCGGTCTCCCGCGCGTAGGCGTAGTTGGTCGAACTTGATCGTCAACATGGCGATCAGCCCGACCTGCGTGCCAACTTGGCGACGTTGTGCGGCATCGCGAGGACTTCGCGGTACTGGTCGACGGTGAGGGAAGCGCAATGACGCCAACTCCAGCGTTCGACCACGCGCTGGCGACCGGCGAGACCGATGCGAGTGCGCAATGCCTCGTCGTCGAGTCCCCGACGAATCGCCGCGGCGAGTGCGTCGGCATCCCCAGCCGGACAGGAGAGTACGGTGTCGCCATCACGCCCCGTCACTTCGGGAAGCGCACCACCAGTCGTGGCGACGAGACAGATACCGGTCGACATCGCCTCGATGGCCGGGAGGCTGAATCCTTCATACAAGCTCGGGACGACGGCAAGTTCGCTCTCTGCGTACAGTTCGACGATTCGTTCGTCGGTGACACCGGAAACGAAGGAGATGCAGTCGAGGAGTCCGAGCGAGCGGATGAGGTCCATGCTCGCGCCCTCTCGCGGTTTGCCGATGATCGTGAGGTGAACCTCGCGCTCCGTGCGCAACTTGGCCATCGCTTCGAGGAGATACGACAGTCCTTTCAGTGCAACGTCGGCGGACGCCGTCGTGATCAGGTGCCCAGGCTTGCGCGCAATGTGCGGCTTCGGCATGAAGAGTTCTGGATCGACGCCGACAGGAACGAGTCGCATTCGGTCCATCGACACCTTCATGTCTTCGTGAATGTCGTTGATCGAGTTCTCACTGACGACCACAACCCTCGGCATACTCGAGGCGACCTTGCCCTGCATGTTGACGAACGAGTACCAGCGGCCGATCGCGCGACGTTTCCAGAAGTTCGGCGCGTGGTCCATCTCGAGTTTGCGGTCCTTGGTGATCGGATGGTGCAACGTGACGATGGTCGGGAACAGTTTCTCGATGTCTTGGATCCCGTAGCCGAGGCACTGGTTGTCGTGGACGAGATCGAAGTCATTCACACGCTTGGCAAGTGCGCGGTGTGCACGAATGCTGAACGCGCGGGGTTCACCGAAGGTGCCCTTCAAGAACTGGAGGACTTCGACCGCATCTGGCCACGACTTGATCTCCCAGTACGCGGGAAAGCGACCGGGATAGAGGTCGTTGAAGATGTCGAGGCTCGGAAGCTTGTGCAGTGCGATTCGTGGATCCAGAATCGGATACGGCTGGCCTGCATAGACCTCGACGTGGTGGCCGAGGTCGACGAGCGCCTTGGTGAGATGTCTGGTGTAGACGCCTTGACCGCCGACATGGGGCTTTCCCCGATACGTCAAATAGGCGATGCGCAGCGGCCCGTTGGGGTCAAGCGGAGGCCGCATAAGGAGGTCAGCCTATCTGTGGATAACCAACACAGGTCAGGTCGAACGTCTTGCGCAGTGACGAATGCGCCGCCACGATCTGCGGAGAGTCATTCACTCCGTTTGGTGGCCCGGACTGTGGTTCGACGCAGAGACCGTGCGCCTGTTCGTCATACACGACCCAGTGGTCGCAATCACTGTGAAGTTCGATCGTCACGCCATCGCCGAAGGTGATGCGTGGTGAATTCATCGGATCGATGAAGCAATCATCGTGTGGACCAGGAGTGGGCTCGATCAGTTCGCCTGTCGGGATCCCGTCATCACCTCTCACGTACATCGCACGAAACGAGTGATCAACGCTTGCGGGTCGTGCAAACCACGGATGCCAACCGAGCTGTGCCGGCATCGTCTCGGACGTTTGCAATTCGAGGACGAGGTGCAAGGTGTCGTCATTGATCGTGATGTCGTGGCGAATGATGCCCTCGAATGGCCAGGAGGTGCCGAGTGGACAATGCATGCCGATCGACGAGGTCGTCACCTGATCGATCGTCCACTCGGCGGTGTATGTCGTGCCATGGATGGCGTGTGGTGGGAGGTCGCACGGAAGGCGATACAACGATCCGTCGAAGTGCAGTTCACCGTGACGCATTCGGCCCGCCCACGGCGCCATCACGTAGAAGCCCCAACCGATCGGGCCGCGTGATCGATCGACGACGAGTCGTTCGTGACCTGCGACGCGTAGCGATGAGATTCTTCCGCCAGCCTGCGGATCGACGGTCACCTCGAAGATGTCATTGCTGATCGTCGTCATGTGCGAGACCGGCGAGCGGAGTACAGCAGGGCGAGGAGAAGTGCGACAATCGCCGCAATGAGGGGGAGGTCCCCGAGTCTGGAGTACAGCGTTCGACCCGCGCGGAGTGGAATCTCGCGCACGATGACCTTCTGCTCGCTCACACCAGTTCGGTCATACACGGTGCCATCGGGAGCGATGAATGCCGAGAATCCTGTCGGTGCAACCTGAACCAACCAGCGGTCTTGTTCGATGGCGCGGAGTCGTGACGAGGCGATCTGTTGGGTCTGCAGGATCGTGCCGGTGTAGCTCGATCCGTTCGTCGGATTGATGATGAACGTTGCGTCTCGTTCGATGCCCTCGTTCGCCCGTCCCGAGAAGAACACTTCCCAGCTGATCACGACGCCAGCCGTCGTGTCGCCGACGCGTAACGAAGCCGGTGTGTCGCCCGCCTGGGCATCGCGGGGAATGCGGTCAACTGGTGCTCCGAGCGATTCGAGAAGTCCGCGCAGAGGAACGAATTCACCGAAAGGGACTCTGCGCACTTTGTCGTAGCGATCGGCGAGCGTTCCATCGACGTTCACCACCACCTGGGCGTTCGTGAAGTAACGGCGGTCGACGTCTTCCGTGATGCCGACGACGAATGGGGCGGAGAGGCGGGTGGCTTCAGTTGCGATTTCCTCGCGCTCGACGCTGGAGTAGAAGTCGTCGACGTCGATCACGTTCTCTGGCCAGACGACCATGTCGAGTCCCGGCTCGGCAATCGACCGAGTGGCGGCGAGGTGACGCTCGACGACATCCCTCGGGTTGGTGTTGATTGCGAGTGTCCCTTGTGGACCACCGCCCTGCACTGCGGCGATGCGCTTGGTGATCCCGAGGTCGTGAGCATGTGGGCCAACCACCGTGAGGACGAGGAGAGCAGCAACGAGTGACAACCCGGCGACGGCGTTGCGCATCCAGGTAACTCGCGACGACGTCGCAACGATCGCGCCGAGGGTCCACACGACGAGCGTGACAAACAGCGGACCGCTGATGCTGCTGAGTGATGCAAGTGGCGACGACGCCGTTGCGATCGCAAGCGAGGCGAGCGGGACTCCACCAAAAGGGAATGACATGCGCAAGGTCTCTGCAAGCGTGTGAGCGAGAACGATGCCAACGATGGGCAACCGCGATCGAGCTCCGACGATCGACGCGAGTCCGTGGAATGACGAGAAGAGCACGACGGCAATCAGGTATCCGGGAGGGGTGAGGAACCACATCCAGCCCATTCCGGGCGCGAACCATGAGATGGCAAAGACGAAGCCCATCGCAAAGCGCATGCGTGACGAACCGTCGGTCATCGTGACCGTCAGTCGCAGAAAGAGTGCAACGCCGACGAGGGCGAGCGGCCACCAGCCCCATGGCGGGAGTGCGAACGCGACCAGTGCCCCCGCAAGACTCGCTGCTGCGAGCGCCGGGAAACGGTGTGGCTTCATACGGAGACGCCTTGTGCGGCGATTCTTCCCGCACGGCGTCCGTCGGCGACGCATGCGGGAATACCGATTCCCCGATAGCTCGCACCGGCGAGCACGACGCCTGGAGCATCGCGATGGAGGAGTTGATCGAGTCGAGCGATGTCAGATTCGTGTCCCGGGCGATACTGCGGGAATGACTCGACCCAACGCGTCACGCGTTGAGCGAGTGGCTGGAGATCGAGATCGAGGTGCCAATTGAGATCTGCAAGTGCAAGTCGAACGAGCGTCTCATCATCGTGATGGTGCATCGGCATTCCGTCGCGGCCAAGGGAAACGCGCAGGATCATTGCATCGTTCGCGCTCTGAAGGTGCGCCCACTTGTTGGATGCAAACGACGCTGCAGTGATCGCAGTCTGCTTCGGTTTGGTCACGAGGTAACCACTTCCGCTCAGCCACTCTGGCCACTGAGACCGCGAAACGGCAAGGGTCACCATCACGATGCTGGCGTGCTCGCGTCGCGCGAGCATCGATGCCGAGTCACTGCTCAGCGTTTCGATCATCGACGCGGAGTGTCGTGCCGGACTTGCGACGACGACTGCGTCGGCTGCGAGCTCGCCGTGATTCCCCGTAACGACGTATCGGCCGCCGCTTGAACGACGGATCTCTTCGACGTGCCAGTTCGTGCGAATCGACACGCCCTTGGAGCGGACGAACTCAGCCGTTGCCGTGACGAGGGCAGACATACCGGCGCGCGGTGCACCGAAGACGGGACCGGCGTCGCGTCGTGTCGCCAGCATGTTGCGTGCTCCTGCCATCAAACTTCGGCGACCCGAGATCAGTTCGTCGAGCTGGGGCATGCCGTGCACGCTGAATGCATCGGTGTCGGTTGCGTAGATGCCGCCAACGAGAGGATCGACGACTCGTTCGAGCACCTCATCGCCGCATCGCGCGCGAATTGCCCCTCCGAGAGACGGAGTCGAACGTCCAACGCGCCGCGGTAGGAGTGGCTCGAGTGACGCGCGGAACTTTGCACGCGGGGAGTAGAGCGGGGTGGACCAGATTGATCGCAACGATGCGGGCACGCCAAGGACGGTGTTGGCGGGAATGTCGTGCAGTTCGTCATGCCAGATGTAGGCCTCACCAGTGGCGGGGTGCACGAGGTCGTCGCCGAGACCAACGAGTGAGGCGAGCTCGAGCGCAGCTGGTGAACGAAGCAGGAATGCGTCCGCCGATTCGTCGACAGAGGCAATCCCAGCGAACGGAGAAGCGTGGATGACGCCACCGATTCGGTCGTCACGCTCGAGCACCGTCACGGAAAGGTGTGGGTGGTGCTGTGCCAACTCCGCTGCCGCGGCAAGACCAGTAATCCCCGCGCCGATGACGACGACGTGTTGTTCGTCTACGCCGCTCGTGGTCATGCGCTGATGGCGGTCACCCGACGAGCAAGTGCCCGCATGACCTCGGAGTCATCATTGACGCACGCGGTGCGATCGAAGGCGAGCCCGTGCTTCTCGGCGTGCGCTTTCGCCTCGATATCAAGGTCGTAGAGGACTTCGAGATGGTCGGCGACGAATCCGCATGCACTCACGAGCACTGCAGACGTCGACTTTGCTGCAGCGAACTCGTCGATCACGGCGAGGATGTCTGGACCGATCCATGGTTCTGGAGTCCGACCCGCCGATTGCCAGGCGATCGACCACTGCGTTCCTTCGCGGAGTCCAATTGTGGAGGCGACGGCTTCTGCCGTTGAGCGAAGTTCCTGCGGGTAGGGATCGCCGCCATCGATGATGCGCTGGGGAAGTGAGTGTGCCGTGAACAGCACTCGGGTGTCAGACGGCATCGACGCAAGACGCTTCTTCATGTCGGACGCGATGAACTCGACGAACGCTGGCTCGGTCGCCCACGACTCGATGCCTTTCACCGTGATGCCGTGCGGCGTGGCGGCTTCGCGTGCGCGACCGACGTATTGGCCGATCGAGTACGACGAGAAATGTGGCGCAAGCACGAGCGCAACGAGGTCCGTGTATCCGTCACGTGCGAAGTCTTCTACGGCCTCCTCGATCATCGGATGCGCATGCTTCAGTCCGAGTCGCACGGAGTAACGACCTGGCTCGAGTGCGTCGAGTTGGCGTTGTAGCTCATCGCGTTGGGATTCGGTGCGCTGGGCGAGCGGCGAAATGCCACCAATTGCGTCATAGCGCGCGGTCAATTCGGCGAGGAGTTCCGGCGTCGGTGCACGTCCACGGCGGATGTCGGTGTAGTACGGCAGGATCTCGTCTTGGCTACGCGGCGTTCCATACGCCATGAGTAGGACGCCGGTCTTGGTCATGACGCCGCCCG
Organism: Ilumatobacteraceae bacterium; assembly: GCA_036804285.1. Taxonomy (GTDB): domain Bacteria; phylum Actinomycetota; class Acidimicrobiia; order Acidimicrobiales; family Ilumatobacteraceae; genus UBA3006. Next base: position 9,758 of record DAIRSS010000002.1, on the reverse strand, counting down.
CTTGGTTCTTTCGTGGACGTGTTTGACAACTGCCGCGAGTGCATCGGGGTTCGCCTCGGGCTTGACGCCGTGACCGAGGTTGAAGATATGCCCCGGATGCCCGGCGTTGTCCTCGAGCACGTTGTCCGCAGCAGCGAGAGCGGAGTCGATGTCGCCGAGGACCGCGACAGGATCCATGTTTCCTTGCACGATGAGGTCGTCTCCGAGTCTGCGACGAGCATCACTGATTCGTGATCGCCAGTCGAGACCGACGACATCACAACCGGATTCATGGATGGCTTCGAGCAGGTGGTCGCAACCGACACCGAAGTGGATGCCAGCGACACGGGGGAATCGATCGTGGAGTTCGTCGAAGATCCGCTTCGAGTGAGGCAAGACATATGAGCGGTACTCCTGGACCGTCAGGGATCCAGCCCACGAGTCGAACAATTGGAATGCACGTGCACCATGCTCGACTTGGCTCGCGATCGACTCGATCGCATGTCCCGCGAGTCGTTCCATCACGTCGTGCCACACCGCCGTCTCTTGGGTCATCAGCGAACGCGTGACTTCATGTGTGCGGCTTGGCCGGCCCTCGATGAGGTAACTCCCAACCGTGAACGGCGCACCGGCAAACGCGAGAATCGGGACCGAGAGCTCACGCGCCAGGATGTCCACCGTCTTTCCGACATACGGCGCATCGAGGTCGGGTTCGTAGGGTCGGAGTCGCGCGACGTCACCGCGCGTGCGAAGTGGGTTTTCTGCGACGGGTCCGGTTCCGGGTGCGACGTCGATACCAAAACCAATCGCATGTGCTGGCACGACGATGTCGCTGTACAGCACCGCTGCGTCGACGCCGTAGCGAGTGACGGGCTGGATCGTGATGTCCGCGGCGAGACGCGGGTTCTTGATGGCGTCGAGGATGCTTCCCGAGCCGCGAATCGCGCGATATTCGGGGAGGCTTCGACCTGCCTGGCGCATGAACCACACGGGTGTGTGCGGCGCTGGTCTGCCTGACGCGGCGAGCAGGAATGGATCGGTCTCCGCGACGACGCTCATTTTCCACACGCTATCGGCGGTGCGTTCAGGGGTTCTTGTCGTGTCGCGACTTGCGATGGACTTCACCGATCAACAGTGCCTCGAGGCGTTGCGTGCGCAGTCGGGCGGGTGGGTGAGATGCGAGCGCACCGGCGAGTGGGCCGTGAGCCTCTTCGACATGGCGTTCGTTCATGAATCGTTTGAGTGCGCCGAGCAACTGCTCTCCGAATCCCATTCGCATCGCTCGCGCATCTGCCGCGTACTCAGCTCCGCGACCGACGGCATTGCCAAACGCATGAGCGATGAGTAGTCCGCTGTAGAAGACCTTTGAAATCGCAGTCAGGATGAACGTGGCGATGCGCATCACGAAGGCAATCGATGCATACTCCGGACGCAGCACGTGGTCGATCCTGTTGCTGATGTCACGAAGCGTCGTACCGAGTCGCGCGAGTCCGATGATCGGAAGGCTCATCCATTGCGCAAACGTGAGACCGACGGTGTGGCTCCCGAGATGGTGGCTCAACTCGTGAGCGAGCACGCCAGTCAGTTCCTCATGTGTCAGGTTTCTCGCTGCGTATGACGAGACGACGAGAAGATGTCCGCCACAAGCGAACGCATTGAGATCGTCGGAGTCGACGACGGCGAGGACGAATCGATGGCGGGGAATTCCGTGTGCCTCGGCGACGACGTTCCACGCTTCACTCAGCCGCACGAGTTCGTCGGCATTCGCGCGTCGTGCGCCGAGTACGCGCGTGAAGATCGCACGCTGTACCGGACGAAAGAAGAGACTGGCTCCACAGAGGAATGCGAGGATCGCAAAGATCACGAACGACACCCGCGTCGCTTGGTTCACGGGGATCCAAATGATTGCAATTGCGACGAGCCAGACGGGGAGGAGCGCAACGACCGGAGCGAGTGCGGTGAAGGCCGAGAAATCGACTTCGCGGCGTTGTGCAGTCACCACATCATTCAACCAGCCCTACGCGACGTGCTCTGGTCGCGTTTTTGACCCTGAACTAGCGTGGCGGTCACGTCACACAAGGGGGAAGCATGTCCACGCAAGTGATTCCAGGTGCGGAGGAATGGTCGCACACGACAACATCAAACGTCGGCGCACTCGTCGTCCACGGATTCACCGGCAACCCGTCGTCGATGCGGGAACTCGCGCAGGCGTTCGCAGACGCGGGTTTCAATGTCGAGATGCCTCGGCTCGCAGGTCATGGAACGGAAGTCTCGGATCTCCTCGACAAGCGTTGGTCGCATTGGTCGGCTGATGCCGAAGCTGCGTACCAGAAGTTGTCGAAGCGATGCACCAAGGTCGTCGTTGCGGGACTCTCGATGGGTGGTGCGCTCACGCTGTGGCTCGCTTCAAAGCACGCCGATCTCGCTGGCATCGTGTGCATCAACCCGGTGACCCAACCACTCGGGGACGACATGATGGGGGCGATCAAGGGGATGATCGATGCTGGGACCGAGGTGTTTCCTGGTATCGGAAGTGACATCGCCGACCCGAACGTGAAGGAGAGTTCCTATCCGGAGACACCGCTTCGCGCGCTCTCGTCGTTGATGGTCGATGGTGTCGGCCCACTGTCCAGTTCGTATTCATCGATCAAGGTGCCGATGATGTTGTTCAGTTCGCGAAACGACCACGTCGTCGACCCGCAGCAGGGTGATTTCCTCGCCGCGCAGTACGGCGGATCGTGCGAGCGCATCATGCTGGAAAAGAGCTTTCACGTCGCCACTCAGGACTTCGAAAAGGACGTGATCAACTCACGCGCTGTCGAGTTCGCACGGAAGGTGACGAAGTCCTAACGATGCTGTTGACGATTCCAAGTCCATCGAGTGGAAGTCTTGACCTCGGTCCGCTGACCTTGAATGCATACGGCGCGATGATCGCACTTGGCGTCGTCGTTGCGGTGTGGGTCGGCGGCAGGCGCCTCGAGGCGAAAGGGACCGGTACGCGCGATGACATGAGTGCAGTCGCAATGTGGGGCGTCCCTGCGGGTGTCATCGGCGCGAGGATCTATCACGTCATCACCGACTGGGATCGCTTCTCGGGAAATCTCGGAGACACGATCAAGATTTGGAAGGGCGGTCTCGGAATTTGGGGCGGGATCTTCCTCGGCACGGTCGTCGGAGTGATGGTTGCGAAGAAGAAGGGTCTACGTCCGGCAGATGTGTTGACTGCCGTTGCACCAGGACTTGCATTCGCACAGGCGATCGGCCGCTGGGGTAACTGGTTCAACCAAGAACTCTTCGGACGCGCGACGACACTCCCGTGGGCACTGAGCGTGTCGGACGAAACCGCAGTGAAAGCGGGATTCGAACCTGGCACCACCTTCCATCCGACCTTCCTCTATGAGTCGTTGCTCTGTGCGGCACTGGGATTTGCACTGCTCGCACTCGATCGACGCGTGCCGATGCGTCCCGGAAGACTGTTTGCGTTCTACGTCGCCGGATACACGGCGTTTCGTTTCTTCATCGAAGGGCTTCGCATCGACCCTGCGCACTACGCAGGAGGACTGCGCCTCAATCAGTGGGTGTCGCTCGTGGTGTTCGCGTGTGCGGTCGTCGTCATCGTGGCGATGCGAGGCGCTCCCGCAGAGCCTGAGCAAGTTGCTCCGGCACCAGCGGATTGAAGTATTCGCCCGTCGAGACTTCGGCTGCAGCGATGTATCGCATGACGCCTGGCGCGCGCCATGGTGAGACGATCTCGACGTTCAACCATGCGTCGGACGATCCGTTCGGTCGCTGGTTGACCCACAACATGTAGGGAGGTGTCTCCCCGAAATACGTCGTCAGTCGTTCCAGCGCATCGCGCAACGAGTGTGCGAGTGCATGTCGGGCATCGTCCGTCAGATCGGCGAGCCTGCCGACCCTGTCCAATGGCGCGATCTCGAGAGCGACGGGAAAAGGCGAGGCGCCCGACACGCACGTCACGAAACCAGCGTGCTCGCCGACGAGCAGTGATTGGTTGGTCGATGGTTTCCACCCAGATTCGATTCGTCGTGCAGTTCTCTGCGGAACATGGTCGAAGGAGTACAACTGGCCGTGTGGGTGGTCGATGGTGGCTCCGACGTCACGACCGGAATTCTCGAAGATGAGGACACTGGACGTATCTGAACGGTCGTAGTGCACCGTGCTGCGTTCGGCCCATAAGTCGATGATCGACCTCAGGTGGTCAACACCCAGGGTGACGAACCGCGCCGAATGATCATCGGAGTAGAGGATGACTTCGCAGCGGTCATCGGGCATCGATGGCCAGCGGTTCGCGAACCATCTCGTCGAATACGGCTCTGGCGCCTCGAGCCCACCGACGCAGAACGGACACTCTGCACTCGGCAGGTTGGGACGGTTCTGGCGCGACCCTACGACGTGGACGAGCGCGCCAGTTGATGGATCGAACCGAGGGTTTGACGGTGTCGCTCCGGAACTGTGCGTCATAGTGCGCTTCTCAAGGTACCGTGCGCAGCGGTGTCCGATTCCTCGTCCCATCCGTCGATTGCTCACATCGGCGACGACCGACTCTCCGTCGTCGTTGACTTGAGGCACGGCATTCCCGCAGTCATGCATTGGGGTCGTTCGCTCGGTCGGATCTCGACCGAGGACCTCGAACAACTTGGACGGTCGCTCGAGCGCCCCGTCGAACATGGCGGACTCGATGTCGTTGCGCCGCTCACGCTCGTCACGTTGCATTCGAGTGGTTCGATGGCTCGTCCCGGGCTCGAGGGGCATCGCCCAGGGGGACGTCACTGGGCGCCTGTGTTTGCACTTCGTGACGTCACGCTCACGTCTGCGTCACTGACGACGATCTCTCGAGATGACGTCGCTGAACTCGAGGTGCAGACCACGTTGACGGTTCGTCAGGGGGTCCTCGTCGTCTCGGCGACGCTCGTCAACCGTGGAACCACGAGATACCTGTTGACGACGTTCGGTGTGACGTTGCCGATCGACCAAAGCGCACGTGACGTCTTGTCTCTCGCGGGGCGCTGGGCACGCGAGTCTCACCTTCAATCGATGCCGTTCGTTGGCAGTCAGGTGTTCGAGACGCGTAGCGGTCGCTCGTCGCACGAGCGTCAACCGTCGCTGTGGTTCGCACGGTCCGGAGTCAGCCATCAACGCGGCGACGTGTGGACAACGCATCTCGCTCACAGTGGCAACCACTCACTCTGGGCTCAACACCTGCCAGACGGTCGACGCTGCGTGCAGCTCGGAGAGTTGCTTCACCCGGGCGAGATCTGTCTCGAACCAGGTGAGCAGTACGCAACGCCAGAAGTGATTGCTGCGTATTCATCCGAGGGTCTGTCGGGAACTGCGGCGAACCTCCATCGGTTCGTGCGTGCAAGCCGACCGATGCGCTCGCCGCGAAAAGTGATGCTCAATACGTGGGAGTCCGTCTACTTCAACCACGACCAGGAAGTGCTGTTCGACCTCGCGCGTCGTGGTGCACGAGTCGGGGCAGAGCGCTTCGTCCTCGACGACGGCTGGTTCGGCTCGCGCCGCAACGACCGGAGTGGGCTTGGTGACTGGGTCGTCTCTCGTGACGTGTACCCGCAGGGCCTCACCCCGCTCATCGAGCACGTGGAATCGCTTGGAATGGACTTTGGCATTTGGGTCGAACCCGAGTGCGTGAACGAGGACAGCGACGTGTTCCGAAAGCATCCAGAGTGGGCGCTCGTCGATCGCGATCGTGAACCGATCCGTGGACGAAACCAGCTCGTGTTGAATCTCGCGATTCCCGATGCGTTCGATCACATTCTTGGACAACTCGATGCGCTGTTGTCGAACAACCGCATCGCCTACGTGAAGTGGGACATGAACCGAGCCCACGTCGCGGGAAGCGGACTCGATGGGGCGGCGGGCACCCATGCCCAGACACTCGCGGTGTATCGCTTGATCGACGAACTGCGCACACGCCACCCACGAGTCGAATTCGAGTCGTGTGCCTCGGGTGGTGGACGGGTCGATCTCGGAATGATCCGCCGCGTCGACCGCGTGTGGGCAAGTGACACGATCGATGCGCTCGAGCGCCAAGAGATCCTCCGAGGGTTGTCACTCACACTTCCACTCGAATTCATCGGGAGCCACATCGGTTCCCGCGTCGCACACACCACCGGTCGTCGTCACAGCATCGCCTTCAGGGGGCTGACGGCGCTCTTCGGTCACCTGGGGATCGAGTGGAATCTCGTCGATGCAAGTGAGGAAGAACTTGAAACCTTGAGCGAGATCGTTGCGTTGTACAAGCGCTCACGGGAACTCTTGCATTCGGGGACGTTCGTGTATTGCGACCTTGCACAACCGCTCGTGGATCCGTCGGCGCTGGCCTACGGCGTGATCGCAAGTGATCGCGCTGAAGCGCTCTTTGCATATGCCCAGTTGCGCTCCGAGCAGCATCAGACACCTGATGTCATGCGCATCGCGGGACTCGATCCCGACGCGCACTATCGCGTCAGCGTCGTCGATGTTGCGGGTGGTGTGCGTGGGATGGCGCGACGCCAACCTGAGTGGGTGACGTCGTCGGTGACGATGCGTGGCATTGACCTTGAGGTCTTCGGCCTTCAGCCACCCGCGATCGTGCCCGAATCTGCAGTGCTCTTCAGCCTCAGTCGCCAATAGCCTGAAGGGCTGTGACGACCCCCGATCCGAGTGCTCGACTGTCGCGCGACGTGGTGGCCAAGGTCGCCCGTTTGGCCCGTCTCGACTTGAGCCCAGACGAGCTCGACGTGATGACCACCCAGCTCGCAGGCATGCTCGATCATTTCAGCGACATCGACAAGTTGGATCTCGCCGATGTCGCTCCGCTTGCCCAGCCGTTGCCATTGAAGAACGTGCTGCGTGACGACGTTGTCCTTCCCGGTCTTGATCGCGACGAGGTTCTCGCCGCGGCTCCGGCCGCTGAAGATGGTCGCTTCCGTGTGCCGCCGACGATCGGTTTCCAGGAGTAATGGTGGCGTTCCAGACCGCAGTGGACATCGCCAAGCAGGTTGCGAGTGGCGCGAAGAGTGCGACCGCGGTGCTCGAGGAACACCTTGCCCGCATTGATGCACGCGAAGGCGAGGTTCATGCCTTCAACCTCGTCACGACGGAAGCTGCTCGTGCGACCGCGCAGGCGATCGATGAGTCGGTCGCACAGGGTCGCCCCGTCGGCCCACTCGCTGGAGTGCCGATTGCACTGAAGGACAACATGTGCACGCGCGGTGTACCGACGACGTGCTCGTCGAAGATCCTCGAAGGATGGAAGCCACCGTACGACGCCACCGTCGTCACTCGACTCGCCGCGGCAGGTGCGGTATTCGTCGGCAAGACGAACCTCGATGAATTCGCGATGGGCTCGAGCACGGAGAACTCTGCTTTCGGACCGACGCGCAACCCGCTCGACACGTCGCGCGTTCCTGGTGGATCGAGCGGTGGTAGTGCCGCTGCTGTGGCTGCAGGCTTCTCGGCAACGAGCCTTGGCAGCGACACGGGCGGAAGCATCCGTCAGCCGGCTGCGTTGTGCGGTCTCGTCGGTGTGAAGCCGACATACGGCGTCGTGAGCCGACAGGGACTCGTCGCGTTTGCGAGCAGCCTCGATCAAATCGGACCGTTCACGCACACCGTTGCCGATGCTGCATTGATGATGGAAGTGATCGCAGGTCATGACGAGAGCGACTCGACGTCGCTTCCGCAGCCCGCTCCATCGCTGACCGCAGTGTTGGATCGCGGTGTGAAGGGCATGCGAATCGGCCGCATCACTGATCTGCCGAAGGGTTGTGAGCCGGAAGTGCTTGCGCGACTCGACGAAGCGTTTGAGACGCTGCGTCGCGCGGGAGCAACGATCGTCGACATCACGTTGCCGTCGCTGTCGTACGGCTTGACCGCGTACTACCTGGTTGCGCCAGCAGAGGCGAGCAGCAACCTCGCCCGCTACGACGGAGTGCGCTACGGGTTGCGCGTGGATGCACCAGACCTCAACGCGATGTACGCAGCGACTCGTTCGCAGGGATTCGGTCCCGAAGTGAAGCGCCGCATCATGCTCGGCACCTATGCACTGTCGGCTGGATACTTCGACGCGTACTACGGAAAGGCACTGAAGGTTCGCCGTCTGCTCGCGGACGACTTCGCTCGCGCATACGACTCGTGTGACGTCATCCTCACCCCGACCTCGCCAACGGTCGCGTTCAAGCTCGGTGAGAAGACGAACGACCCGCTCACGATGTACCTGTGCGACGTGTTCACGATCCCCACGAATCTCGTTGGACACGCGGCTATGAGCGTGCCGTTCGGCAAGGGGGCACACGATCTGCCTGTCGGTGTGCAGGTGCTCGCACCAGCGCTCGGCGAGGAGCAGATGTTCATGGTCGCGGCCGAGTTGGAGCGTGGGCGATGAGCAACGCAACAAGCGCTCCATCGAATTCCGTTGCACTTCCCGACGGCTGGGAAATGGTCGTCGGTCTCGAGGTCCACGTGGAGCTCGACACCAAGACCAAGTTGTTTTCTGCAAGCCCGAACCGCTTCGGTGACGACCCCAACACGAACATCGACCCAGTGACGCTTGGGCTTCCCGGCGCGCTTCCCGTGCTCAACCGACGAGCAGTCGAGTTGGCCATTCGACTTGGTCTTGCGCTCAACTGCACGGTGCAGGCGAGCACCTTCCACCGTAAGAACTACTTCTATCCCGACCTGCCCAAGGCGTATCAGATCTCGCAGTACGACCAGCCGATCAACGTGAATGGTTACCTGATGTTGCCAGGGGACGTGAAGATCGGCATCGAGCGTGCACATCTCGAGGAAGACACCGGCAAGTCCACACACTTCGGTGGCTCGAGCGGTCGCATTCACGGCAGCGACTACTCACTCGTCGACTTCAATCGTGCTGGCGTGCCCCTCGTGGAAATCGTCTCCAAGCCCGACATCCGCAATTCTGATCAAGCACGGCAGTACGTCGCGGAATTGCGCAGCATCCTGCTCGCCGTCGGTGCAAGCGACGCCAAGATGGAAGAAGGCTCGATGCGCGTGGACGTGAACGTCTCGGTGCGTCGAAGCGGCGAGCCGTTCGGCACGCGTTGCGAGATCAAGAACGTGAACTCGATTCGCGCGGTTGGCAAGGCCATCGACTACGAGGCACGCCGTCAGATCGACGTCCTCGAATCAGGGGGAGTGATCCGTCAGGAGACGCGCCACTGGGATGACGCCGAAGGTCGCACACACACCTTGCGCACGAAGGAAGATGCCGACGACTACCGGTACTTCCTCGAGCCCGACCTCGTACTCCTGGATCCCGATACCGAATGGGTGGATGCGATTCGCGCATCGTTGCCGATGCTTCCTGCAGAACGTCGTGCCCGACTCTCCACCATCACCGGTGCGAACAAAGAGAGTGAAGCGGTCTATGTGATCGTCGAGCGAGGACAGGACGACTACATCGCAACGGTCGCGGATGCGGGTGGCGATGCCTCGCGCGCGCTCGTCTACGTGCAGCAGGCCTTCGCCGAAGAGGGGTCGACGCCACGTGTCCCTGCAGCGGATCTTGCACGACTGACGATCCTTGAACGTGATGCGAAGGTGACCGCGACGCAGGCAAAGACGATTCTTTCTGAACTGGTTGCCAATGGCGGTGGTGACGCTGCCAAGATCGCAGCCGAGAAGGGCTTCGAGGCACTCGACACGAGTGCGGTCGAAAAGATGGTCGACGACGCGATCGCAGCCCAGCCAGATGCCTGGGCGAAATACTGCGCCGGTGAAGAGAAGGCCCTCGGCGC
>DAIRSS010000001.1:42062-113028 GCA_036804285.1 Ilumatobacteraceae bacterium | reverse complement strand
GCTCGATGAGCTGTGGGAGCACCTTGTGCACGTCACCCACGATTCCAAGGTCGGCAACACCGAAGATCGGCGCTTCCTTGTCCTTGTTGATCGCGATGATGTTCTTGGAGCCCTTCATGCCCACCATGTGCTGCGTCGCACCGGAGATGCCGGCGGCGATGTAGACGTTCGGCTTCACGACCTTGCCGGTCTGGCCGACCTGGTAGCTGTACGGAACCCAGCCGGCGTCGACGATTGCGCGCGACGCACCAGGTGCACCCTTCAGCACCTTGGCGAGATCCTCGACCAACGTGTACTTGCCGGCTTCGCCGAGACCACGACCACCAGAGACGACGATCTCTGCTTCGTCGAGCTTCGGACCAGTGCTCTCCTCGACGTGTACCGAGAGAACCTTTGCCGAACCCGTTGCGCCAGTGTCTGGCACCGATGCGGCAACGACCTGTGCTGCACCACCGCTCGCCGACTCTGCGGCGAAGCTCTTCGGGCGGAACGACACGAGGTGTGGGCCGCTGCCGGTGAAGGCGGTGGTGACGAGCAGGTTGCCACCGAAGATCGGGGTCGTCGCGACGACGCCGTCTGCGGAGTCTGCGATGTCGACGTTGTTCGTGAGCACCGTCTTGTCGAGCTTGACCGAGAGGCGCGACATGACGTCACGGCCTTCGTAGTTCTGCGGGAACATGATGACGCTCGGCGAGTCGCCGCCGTCGATCACTGCCTTCATCGCTGCCGAGACCGCAGGTCCGGGAAGCTTGCCGGCGAGGTCGCCAGTTGCGTAGACCTTGGTTGCGCCGTACTCGCCGAGTGCTCCTGCGACTGCGGATGCGTCACCGCCGACGAAGGCAGCGACGTTCGACGACAGCGAGCGTGCCTTGGTGAGGAGCTCGAGGGTGCCGGTGGTTGGTGCGCCACCCTGGACTTGTGCGAATACCCAAACGGAGTTGATTGCCATGGTGGTTCCTCAGATCACTTTCAGGTTTTCGAGATAGGACACGATCTTGTTGAAGGCGTTGCCGTCGTCTTCGATGATTTCGCCGGCCTTGCGCGCTTCTGCTTGTGCGACGGTGACGACCTTCTGGCCTGCACCAGCCCAACCTGCTGCGGTGACACCGAGGTCACCTGCGGTGTAGGTGTCGATCGGCTTCGACTTCGCGGCCATGATGCCCTTGAAGCTCGGGTAACGCGGCTCGACGACGCCAGCGGTCACGCTGATGACGGCGGGCAGTGGGCACTCGACTTCGTCGTAACCCGACTCAGTCTGACGATCTGCCTTGAGCGTTGAACCGGTGATCTCGACCTTCTTGGCGAAGGTGACCGACGGAAGACCGAGGACTTCGGCCATCTGCTCGGGCACGGTGCCGGTGTAACCATCGGACGATTCGGTTGCGGCGATCACGAGGTCGGCGCCACCCATCTTCTTGATTGCGGCGGCGAGCACCTTGGCGGTGGTCAGCGCGTCGGAACCTGCGAGCGACGGATCGCTCACGAGCACACCCTTGGCTGCGCCCATCGCGAGTGCGGTGCGCATGCCGGAGACTTCGCCGTTCGGCGCCATCGACACGACGTTCACTTCGCCGCTGCCTGCTGCTGCGACGAGCTGCAACGCCATCTCGACGCCGTAGCCGTCGGACTCATCCAAGATGAGCTTGCCGTCACGCTTCAGTGCGTTGGTCGCGCCGTCGAGCGCTCCCGGAGTTGCCGGATCAGGAATTTGCTTGACGCAGACCACAATGTTCATGCCTCCATTGTTACCCCGCATGGCACGAAGCGCCCAACCCGACCCCCTGAAAATCGGGATTGTGCGCTTGTAAACTTGGGCACCTTGCGAATTCTTCTCATCGTCAATTCGTTCGCCTCCTCGGTGACCCCGAAAAACACCGTTCTGGTCCACCAGCACCTGGCACGCAACCACGACGTGCAGGTCGTCGAGACCAACGAGCGGGGTCATGCCACGCGCTTCGCCCAGGATGCGGCCGCCCGCGGGCTCGATGCCGTGGTCGCCTTCGGTGGCGACGGCACCTTGAACGAGGTCGCCACCGGTCTCGCGGGCAGCAATACCGCGCTCGCCATGCTTCCGGGTGGGTCCACCAACGTCTTCGTGCGCACCCTCGGGATCTCCAATGACCCGATGGTCGCGCTCACCCAGCTCGAGGGTGCCATCGAGCGCAATGAGATCGAGCGGGTCAGCCTCGGCAAGGCGAATGGTCGCTACTTCTGCTTCCACGCCGGGATCGGTTACGACGCCGCGGTCGTCGAACAAGTCGAGCGCCGTTCATCGTTCAAGCGCCTGATCGGACAGCCACTGTTCGCGTATGCAGCCTTCCAGCAGTGGTTCGTCGGCTACAGCCGCAAGTTCCCGCACTTCACCATGGACGTCGACGGACGCAAGATCCCGAACGGATTCTTCAGCGTCGTGCTGAACACGAACCCGTACACCTACGTGGGCAAGTACCCGATCCATCTGTCGAGTGCGGCATCGCTCGAAAAGAAGCTCGTTGCCGTCACGTTCCGCAAGATGACCACCCCGCTGATCCTGCGCACGCTGTACTCGGCGCTGCGTCGTGGCGGCCTTCGCCCGTCGGGTGGCATCGACATCGCGACCGACGTCGACCGCGTGAAGTTCACGTTCCCTGCGCCGTTCCCCTACCAGCTCGACGGGGACTACTTGGGCGAGACCACGACGCTCGAGATCGAGCACTGCGAGGATGCGTTGCTCCTCGTTCGCCCACGCGGCGAGTTCTAGTTCCCCGCGATCTTCAGCGCGACGTCCGGCACGTTCGTGCAGATGCCGTCGATTCCCCACGCGATGAGTTCTGCCATCCGAGATGGGTCGTCACAGGTCCAGGTGTTGACGGCAAGGCCGTGAGCGTGCATGGTCTCGACGGTTTCGCGGGTGAGCGTCTTCACGTACGGGTGGAGCGCCTGGTGACCTGAGGAGACGAGGTCCTTGGCGAGCGACGCAGGATCGTCGACGTCGACGACGAGGTACGCGGTTGGAAGTTCCGGCCACAAATGTGCGGTTTCGTCGATCGTCTCACGGCGGAACGACGACACGAGCCACTGGTCCGGCGCGCCGCGTCGGCGCAGCAACTCGACGGTGTCTCGGGTGATCGATTCCGAGGCGTCGAAGTCGGGTTCGCTCGGGTCGTTCTTGATTTCCACGTTCACCCACATGCCTGCGCACGCATCGAGTGCGGCATCGAGCGTCGGGATGTGTGACGGAAGATCTTTCAGCGAGTGTGCAGTGAGTGGCGAGCCGTCGTCGAGGACCGGATTGTGATGCACGACGAGTTCTCCGGAGCCACAGCGACGCACGTCGAGTTCGACCGCGTGGCTTCCCATCGTTCGTGCGACGGCAAATGCCATCACTGTGTTTTCACGCTCGGCCTTCGATGCACCGCGATGGGCCATGATCTGTGGGCGTTGTGCAGTTCCGTATGGCAACCAGCGGCCAGATGTCACACCCGCAGGGTAGCGGTCGATGCGTCACGAGATTGTCAGAAAAAGTTTGTGGCAACCTCTTGCAACCGAGGAGGTCCCCGCCTATCGTGACGGCGTCTTAGCCACCATCGTCAATCGGGGGATTGTCTTGTCGATACTTGCCACCAGCCTTGCTCTTGGATCCGCCGACTACGAATGGCGAAAGCAGGCACTCTGCCGCGACACCGATCCGGAGCTCTTCTTCCCCATCGGCACGACCGGCCAGGCACTGTTGCAGATCAGCGAAGCAAAGAACGTCTGTCGCGAGTGTGGCGTGAAGAAGGAATGCCTCGACTTCGCAATCGAGACCAATCAGGACTGTGGCATCTGGGGCGGAACGTCAGAAGACGAGCGTCGCCAGATTCGTCGCCAGATGGCGGCCGAGCGCCGCGCTGCTCGCGCCACCGCCTGAGCCGCTAGGACGCGTCAACAGGGACGCGCAGATCCACGACCGTGCCACGCGTGGCACTCAAGGTCGGCATCCCGATCGACTTCGCGTCCTCATCGTTTGCCGCGCGCATCTGAATCGTTCCGGCCAACTCGGTCGTGACCAGCGTGCGCACGATGGACAGTCCAAGTCCCGTTGCGGTGGAGAAGTTGAAGTCGGGTGCGAGCACCAAACCGTCGTTGCTCACCCGAACGTAGAGCGCATCGTCGTCGTGCGAGAGCTGCACGAGCACGTGGCCGCCCTCGCTGCCCTCGGGGAATCCGTGATCCACGGCATTCTGCAACAACTCGAGGATGACGACTGAGAGTGGTGTCGCCACGGTGGCGGGCAACCGTGCACCGTCACCCTTGACTTCGAATCGCACCGGGCGATCCTTGGACTGCAAGCCCTCCTCGACGAGGCGCATGAGTGGTCGCACGATCTCGATGAAGGCGATGTCCTCTCCCGGTTCGCGCGACAGCGTCTCGTGCACGAGCGCGATGGTGCGGATGCGGCGCACGGACTCACTGACTGCTTCCTTGGCCTCATCCGAGGTGAGTCGGCGGGCCTGTAGGCGCAGCAAGCTCGAGATCGTCTGCAGGTTGTTCTTCACGCGGTGGTGGATCTCGCGGATCGTGGCGTCCTTGGTGAGGAGCAATCGATCTCGCCGACGAAGTTCGGAGACGTCGCGAAGCAACAAGACCCCGCCCGTCACCTCCACCGACTTCCCCGCGTGCTTGAGGAGCGGAATGGAACGGATGAGGAGCGTCACTTCGGTGGTCTGCTCGACTTCCTCGATCACGGGTTCGCAGCGCTCGAAGGAATGGCGCGCAACGCTCTCTGCAACGCCGAGTTCGGCGAGCGTCTGGCCGACCGCGTTCGTGCTCACGCCCACACGGTGGAGCGCCGACACCGCGTTCGGTGATGCGTAACGAACTCGAGTATGTGCGTCGAGGACGACGACACCGTCACCCACGCGTGGGGCGACGCCCGCATCCGCGACACCACTGGCGAACGGATAGAGACCAGCGGCAACCATCTCGGAGAGCCGCGCGAAGATGTCGGCATACGTGCTCTCGAGCTGGCCAGGGCGACGAGCGTTGTCCGTCACCCACTCGCGCGTGAGGATGGCGATGATCGTGCCGTTGAAGCGCACGGGAATGGCGAGCATGTTCGCCGGTCCGCCGATCGCTTGCACGAAGATCTCTCCCGTGACGATCTCGCCCTCGGCGAGGCAGCGATCGAGCACGATGCACTCGCTCTCACTCGCCCACGAATTGACGTAGTCGGCTTGGTACAGCGTCTGACCGGTGGCCGCGCGAACCTGAGCAGACGTCATCCATCTCCCCGACTGATCCTGCAGGTACAGGAGCATGTCGGCAAAGGAGAAGTCCGCGAGCATCCCCCACTCGGACACGAGGGTCGAGAGATGGTCGATCGCCTCGTCGTCGAGGTTCGTGTGTTCGTTGGCGAGTTCGACGAGGGTCGGCATACGGTTCCCCCAGTCTGCCCTACGTGCGCGTGACGCTTCGACCGAGGTCGACGAGGGATGCGACGTCGGTGATGTCTGAGCCCCTGAGACCCGAGATCCACACGTTCGCCCCGAGCGGTGTGAGTGCTGCTCGCAACTGCTCGAGCCTGCGTTCCTGGGTGCTTGCGACCGAATCGATCGCGGTCACACGATCGAGCGCACCGGCCACCACGCGACGCACGTCGACCGCGGTCGCCCCGGGAAGCACGCCGAGGAGTTCTCCGACGACCGCCGAGTCCTGCGTCACCACACCGAGCCGATCGGCTGCGTCGCGGGCGGACAAGACCAGACCGTGGTCGATCACCCGATTGGCGACGACCCCGCGAAGTCCGAACTTGCGCTTCGTCAACTCCGCGAGCAAGTACTGCGCTTCATACAACGGTGCGGTCTCGAGCGTGGTGACGACGACGAAGGAGGTGCGCTCGTCCTGCAACGTGCGCTCCACGTCGGTTGCTCGCGCCACGAAACCCGCCTCCATGGAACGCAGCAACGTGAAGAATTCGGCGATGTCACCGAGGAAGCGCTGGCCGAGGATGCGATCGGCGATCTGGAAGAACGGTCTCGACGCAAGCGAGAGCACGCCCGTCGAGGTCGCCGTCGTGAGCAACTTGAGCAGACGTGAGCCGAAGAACTCCCGCATGCGTCGTGGTGCGTCGAGGACGTCGAGCGCATTGCGCGACGGTGGCGTGTCGACGACGATCACGTCGTAGTTCCCCGACGAATACTCGGCGTACAGACGTTCCATGGCGATGTAGTCGTGTGAGTGCACGAAACGCTCGGTGAGGTTGCGATAGAGCGGGTTGGCGAGCACGCGATCGCGAATGTCCGGCGTTGGCGCGTGCCGATCGATGAGCGCATCCCAGCTCACCTTCGTGTCGATCATCGCCACGTGTAGCGATCCTCTTCCTGCGTGTGCCGCCAGATCGACGCGGACCGGTTCGTTGCCGATGCCGCTCAGTCCGAGCGCGTCTGCGAGCCTGCGGGCGGGATCGACGGTGAGCACCAAGACCCGCGAATCCCGCGTTGTCGCGAGCGCCGTACCGAGGGCAGCGGCCATCGTGGTCTTGCCCACCCCACCACTGCCGCACACGACGACGAGCGACGAATCACCGACGAGTGCTTCGGCGCCGTTCACGACAGTTCCTCTGCGAGTGCTTCGGCAAGCGCCTCGTTGATCTTCGTACTTGCCACACGCAGGTCGGAAACCACGGTGAGGGGAACCTTCCTCGCGGTCAGGTACGCGGACAACGTCGAGAGATGTTCCTCTGCTCGCTCCCGGCGCTCGGCCGACAGCGTCGCCACGGCACCGATCGCTCGCACGTCACGAGCGAGTTGGGTGTCGAGGGTTGCGAGTGACGACAGCACGTCGCGCAGGAGTCGCCGGTCGTCCGGTGTCGTCACGTCGTCGTAGACGCGGTTGGCGACCACCCCAGCAACGGGCACGTTCGTCGTCGAGGTCAACGTGTCGATGAGCGACATCGTCTCGACGACGGGCATCTCCTCGGGGGTCGTCACGACCACCACACCGGTCGTGCGTGCATCGTGGAGGATCTCCTGCATCCAGCGCGTCTGATCACGGATGATGCCGACCTGCACGAGTCGCGCAAGTGAGGCTGGTGCGTCGACCTGGGCCACGATGTGCCCGGTCGCCTCGGCGTCCACGATGACGACGTCGTAGTGACGCTCGCGCACCTCCCAGCACAACTTCCCGACCGCGAGGATTTCTTTCACGCCCGGCGCAGCTTGGGCCACGAAGTCGAACATCTTGGCGAGCGGTCCGATGCTCGTGATGAACGGAATGCGCACGAACAGCTTCAAGTACTCGCGCAGTGCGTCCTCGGTGTTCATCGCCATCGCGAACAGGTTCGGGGCGACCTCGCGCGGTGTGAAGGAAAGTTCGGATTGGTTCAGCGTTTGGGCGAGGGCGCCCTTGGCGTCCATCTCGACCACCAGCGTTCGCTTGCCCTGGTTCGCCGCGACGCGTGCGAGCGCACCAGCGATGCTCGACTTGCCCACCCCGCCCTTGCCCGTGACGAACAGGAGGCGGCGGTCGATGAGCCGCGGTGAGGTCAGCTTCCGAAGCCCAACTTGCGTGCGCCTTCTGGCGCGCCGAACTCGACGTAGGCGACCTTGGCGCTCGGCACCACGACTTCGCGACCCTTGTCGTCGGTGATCGACAGCATCTCGCTCTTGCCGTTCAGTGCGGCGGTGATCGCCTCACGGGCTTTGGCGACCAGGGCGTCACTCGAGACCTCGACCATCAACTCGCGGGCAACTTGCGTGATTCCGATGCGGATTTCCATGTCGACGTCCTTTGCGTAGGTGACCGTGAGGCTAATTGACCTTGAGTGCCGCGCTGAATACCTTCTTCGGCTTCATCTCCACGGCGATCTTGTGTGCCAATTGCGCGAACGCACGACCGATCTCACTCTCTGGTGCCACCGCGGCGATCGGACGACCGTCGTCGCCACCCTCGCGCAGCGCAGTCATGAGCGGGATCTGGGCGAGCAAGGGAACGTTCAGTTCATCGGCGAGCATCTGACCGCCGCCCGAGCCGAACAATTCATACCGCTTGCCGTCGTCACCCGTGAACCACGACATGTTCTCGATGATGCCGCGCACCGGCAGGTTGACCTTCGCCGCCATCGCCGCCGACAGTCGCGCAACCTTCTGCGCAGCTTCTTGCGGTGTGGTCACGACGAGCACTTCTGCACGCGGGAGATACTGACTCAAGCTGAGCGCGATGTCGCCGGTTCCCGGCGGCATGTCGACGAGCAGGAAGTCGGGTTCGTCCCAGTACACGTCGGTGAGGAACTGCTCGAGCGCCTTGTGCAACATCGGTCCGCGCCACACGACGGCCTGACCCTCGGGAACGAAGTAACCGATCGAGATGCAACGCACTCCCCACGCCTCCGGCGGCAGCAGCATGTTGTCGATGACCACTGGATCGCGATCGGTGCCGAGCATGCGCGGGATCGAGTAGCCGTAGATGTCGGCGTCCACGATGCCGACCTTGTAACCGGCGTTCGCGAGTGCGACGGCGAGGTTCGTCGTCACGCTGCTCTTGCCGACACCACCCTTGCCCGACGACACGAGGATTGCGCGAGTCTTCGAACCGGGCTTGGCGAACGGAATCTCGCGCCCTTCGGCATGACCGTGTGCCTGACCGGAGCCCGCAGTCGCTGCAGGATTGCCGTGCAACATCTCGCGCACCTTGGCGCGCTCGGCGTCGTTCATCACACCGAAGTTCAAGTTCACGTCCGACACGCCAGGCAGTGCACGCAGTGCGCCGTTCACACGATTCGTGATCTCGTTGCGCAACGGACAACCCGCGACGGTGAGCACGACGGTGAGACCGACCGTGCCCGACTTGTCGACGATGACGTCGCGCACCATTCCGAGGTCCACGATCGAGCGATGGAGCTCGGGGTCCTCGACGGGACGCAGCGCGTCAATGATGGTGTCGGTGCTGGGGGTAGACATTGAGGGCTCCAATAATTTCCACTATGGCCATAGGTAGAATACCGATGTGCCGAGCAAGACCGCCAACCTCACGTCGGGTTCTTTCACCGCCACGGTCTCTGCCATCACGTCTGCCTTCGGGGATCCCACCCGTCGTGCGGTCTACCTCTTTGCCCGCGAGCGTGAGACTGGTGTCACCGCGGCCCAGGTCGCCGAGAAGTTCGACGTACATCCGAACGTGGCGCGCCACCACCTCGACAAGCTCGCCGCTGGCGGATATCTCGAGATCAGCGTGGAGAAGGTCGGTGCAAAGGGCGCCGGTCGACCCTCGAAGCACTACAAAGCAGTCGCTGACGCTCAACTCGAGTTCCCCGTGCGTAGCGACGATCTCGTGCTCACACTCCTCGGCAAGACGCTCGCCGCACTTCCCCCCGACCAAGCCGCACGGATGGCCGAAGAAGTCGGCCAGCAGTACGGCAAGGCGATGGCCGCGGGTCTCCAGGGCGACGATCTGAACGCCGGTCATCGCTCGCTTCGCTCCGCGTTGCAGGCCGTCGCCGACGCACTCACCGCGCACGGATTCGCAGCCCACACCGACCAGCGCAGCAATCAGTTGCGCATCGTCAACAACCATTGCCCGTTCGGTGAAGTGGCGATCGAGCATCCGGTGATCTGCGCAGTCGACCGCGGCATGGTCAAGGGAATGTTGGGCGCAATCTACGGCGACACGAGTCCGTCGTTGTCTGCGTCGCTGCCGAAGGGTGACACCTTCTGCGCCACCGAAGTCTGAGTCGCTCAGTCTCCCCAGAACCGCTGTTCGCGGAACGGATCGCCGTACATGTGATAGCCGTTCTGCTCCCAGAATCCGGGAGCATCGGTCTCGCGCAGTTCGATACCACGCAACCACTTCGGTGACTTCCAGAAATACAGGTTCGGCACGAGCAAGCGCACGGGGCCACCGTGGATCGGCTCGATCGGCTGGCCGTCGTATTCGTAGACGACGAGTGATTCGTCGCGCATGGCGTCGGCAAGTGGCAGATTCGCCGTGTAGCCGTACTCCGCGTGCCCCATCACGAAGCCTGCGCCGTCCTTCACGCCTGCGCGCTCGAGCAGGTCACGCACGCGCACGCCCTTCCACACCGTGTCGAACTTCGACCACTTGGTCACGCAATGGATGTCGGTCGTGAGTGTGACCGCAGGAAGCGCGGTGAGTTCTTCGAAGCTCAACGTGAACGGTTGGTGAACCAAACCGTAAATCTTCAAGTCCCACTCGCCTGGCGCATACGTCGGCACATCGCCGACGTGCAGCACCGGAAAGCGTTCCGTGAGATATTGCCCGGGTGGGAGACGTGAATCGTCGTAACCCAACTTCGTGACGTTCTCGCGATTGCGATCGAAGAATCCCATCACTCACCAGTTTGGCCGACCACACCGTTAGATTCATGACCGATGTCGATCTTTCTCGTGCGCCACGCAAAGGCGGGCAAGCGCAGCCAGTGGGACCGAGAAGACGTACTTCGACCACTCGACGACGTCGGCCGACGCCAGGCACTCGCACTCGCCGACCGACTGAGCGAGTACAACCCGGTCGCACTCGTGTCATCCCCTGCGGTTCGTTGCCGCGAGACCCTCGAGCCGCTCGCGGAGCGATGTGGACTCGTCGTCGCGAGCGAACCCAAGCTGTACGAGGAACTCCCCTACGAGATCGCCCTCGACTACGTGCTCGGTGTCGCAGATCGCACCGTGTTGTGCAGCCACGGCGACGTGATCCCGGCCATCCTCGATGCACTCGTGCGCCGTGGAATGTCGATCGACGGCATGCGCGACACGCGCAAAGCGTCCGTCTGGGTGCTGCACAAGGACGGCGAGACCTTCACCAGCGCCGAAGTGTGGCCGCCCCCGTCACTCGCCTAGTGCGGCGTCGACCTCTGCCCTGATCGAATCGACGAACCCGGCAACTTCAGCCGGTGGATTGTTCGCCTCGCACACGTCGAGTGCCTCGCGCGCACCTTGCGCATCACCTGCGAAGCGGAACTTGACGATCCCCATGAAGCAGTGCGCATCCGCATACTGCGGATCGATCTCGATCGCGCGTTGCAGACCCTCGAGCGAGGTTGCAACGGCAATCAGCTTCACGTCGTCGGTTGCCTCGCGCGCGACGAGGGCGACGAGCCACGAGCGATAGGTCAGCGCCTCGACGTTGTCGGGATTGATCTCGAGCACCTGTGAGTACAACTCGATCGACTGTTCGGGATCGGAGAAGTTCAGCTGTCGCGCCTGCGAGAGCAACGATGCGGTCGAGTCCTCGATGCCGCCCGACACGCTCTGTCCGGGGAGTCGCTGACCGGCCGAATTGGCGACGAACCAACCTGCACCGACGGCGACGACGACCACGCCGACGACGATCACACTTCGCCGACGCGATGCCTTGGGCTGCGAGGTCACTTCCGTCGACTGCTGCCGCTTCCAGCGCACGAAGAGCAACCAGAGTCCACCGATGCCGAGGATTCCGATGGTCACCGGAAGCACCCAGATCAGTGCGTCGAGGCCATCCGAACGAGGCACGAGCAACACCGAACTCCCGAACCTGTCCTCGATGTAGGCGATGATCTCGTCATCGGTGCGCTGTGCGCTGGCGACCTGACGCGCGATTTCTGCTCGCACCGACTCCGCTGCTGGTGCGCGGGAAACGTAGATGCTCTCCCCCTGACAGGTCGGACATGCAAGCCGCTTGGAGATCGCATCGATGCGGTCCTGTTGCGTGCGCGGCTCTGCGGTGCGCGTCGAGCCGACGACGAGGAATGCCACTGCGATCACCGCTGCTGCGGCCCACAGGACCCTGCGCACGGACGCCGTCACGACTGACCCTGCAGGAGTGCGAGCTGTTCATCGAGCAGGCCTTCGGTCAACTTGCCGGCGATGCGCAGGCGAACGAAACCGTTCGGGTCGATGATCCACGTCTCGGGTACGCGCGCAACACCGAAGGCGACCGCGATCGAGCCATTGTCGTCTCGCAACTTCGGCCATGAACCACCGTGTTCGTCGAAGTACGCCTTGACCGCACCGTCGGAGTCGTCGTTGATCACCGTGTACAACTCGACGGGTTGATCGCTCGATGCCTGTGCGTCGGCGAAGGCGAGCAATTCCGGATGTTCCGCCCTGCACGGCACGCACGTCGAGTTGAAGAAGTTCAAGACGACCCAACTGCCCTTGCGGCGTGCGAGGTCGAAGGTCTGATCCTCGATCGTCGTCGTGACGATCGCTGGTGCGGGGTTGCCGAGCAACGGCGACTCCGCATCGGTCTGGGAATCGGGACTGGCCACGATGAGCACCACGATGAACGCAACGGCGAGGACCGCCGCAACGATTGCGACACGCGGTGCGATCTTGCGGGATTCGCTCACGACTCGTCATCCTCACGTCGGCGCTTCGACGGAACGAGGGCGAGCACGGTGCCGAGGGCCATCACTCCACCAGCGATCCACAACCACAGGATCATCGGCTTGATGAACACCTTGATGGTGGCCTTGCCGGAGTCCTGACGAACCGGTGGTTCGAGCGTGAGATACACGTCGCGGGCAAGTCCCGTGCGCACGCTCGGGGTTCCGACGTTCATGCCGACCTTCGTGAACTTCGTGATCGCCGGTGCATACGGCTTGCCCCCGTCGACCGACACGAGTGCCTTCACGCTCGTCGCACGATCGGTCTGCACTTCGACGACGTCGATCAACTCGAACGTGTGGCCCGAGAACGTCGCGGTCTTGCCGACTTCGAGCGACAACTCCTGGCTGTGCGTGTAGCTGTTGGACGCCGCAAGCGAGACGGCGATCAGGATGACACCGAGGTGCACGATCATTCCGCCGTTGGCACGACCGACGAGACCGAGCACGTTGTGTCGGCGCACCGACAGCGCGAGATGACGCAACGCAGATCCCGCCGCAAAACCACCGAGGGCAAAGGTTGCAAGTGGCCAGATTCCCGTCGCACCGAGCAACACCGCCACGACGAGTGACCCGACACCGATCCACGCCGGCCACAGCAGACGCTTCGACAACGTCTCGGCCGACGTGCGGCGCCACGGCAACACGGGCGCGATCGCCATGATCGTGAGCATCGCAAGTCCGATCGGAATCGTCAGCCGATCGAAGAACGGTTCACCGACGACGAGCGTGCGGTTCTGCAGCGCCTCGACGACGAGCGGGAACACCGTTCCGAGCAACACGACGAAGGCGAAGAGGCTGAACAGCAGGTTGTTGGCGAGGAATGCACCTTCGCGCGACAGCGGGGACTCGATCGCACCAGGTGCGTGCAGCATGTCGCCGCGCCACCCGATGAGGGCGATCGACACGATGACGATGATCGCAAAGAACGTGAGGAGCCACGGTCCGATCGAGCTCTCCGAGAACGCGTGCACGCTGTTCAACACGCCGGAGCGAGTGAGGAACGTGCCGAGGATGGTCAAGCTGAACGTCGAGACGAGGAGCGACAGGTTCCAGACGCGCAACATTCCCCTGCGCTCCTGCACGAGTACCGAGTGGATGTAGGCGGTCGCGGTGATCCACGGCAGGAGAGATGCGTTTTCCACCGGGTCCCATGCCCACACACCGCTCCACCCGAGCACCTCGTAGCTCCACCAACTTCCCAGGATGATGCCGAAGGTGAGGAAACCAAACGCGAACAACGTCCAGCGTCGCGTGGCAAGCAACCACCCCTCACCGAGACGACCGGTCACGAGCGCTGCGATCGCGAATGCGAACGGCACCGTCATGCCGACGTAGCCGAGATACAGAAGCGGTGGATGGAACATCACGAGGATGTGGTTCTGCAACAACGGATTCGGCCCTGGCCCGTCGAGCACACCAGGCGGCCCCTCGACGAAGGGGTTCGCCGGTCCGAAGGAGAGCACGAAGAAGAACAACGAGACGATGAACATCACCGCGAGGGCGACTTGCGAGAGCGCATCCTCACGGTGTTTGCGAACCCAGTACGCAACGGCTCCTGTGTAGCCGGCGAGGATGACGACCCACATCAAGATCGATCCCTCGAGGGCGCTCCACACCGCGGCGAAGTTGTAGAGCGCAGGCGTCGACCAACTCCCCACCTTCTGCACGTAGGCAAGGGAGAAATCGCGGGTGATCATCGCGTACTCCATCGCCGCGAATGCACCGGTTGCCGCGACGACGAGCAGCACCGCAAAGCGCGGAATCAGCTTCGAGACGTTCTTGTCGCCGGTTCGTGCGGCGGAGATCGAGGCGAGCGCTCCGAACAGCGATGCGACGACGCCGACGAGGAGGAATCCGCGACCGATCGGGCCGCTCAGCCCGTCTGCTGCGAACACGCCTGAGCCTCCGCTTCGTTTACTCGGTCGGCGTTGTCTGCCATGTACTCGTTCGAGTGGCGAACTTCGATGCGGTTCGCCTGGAACGTCTCGCCGACCAAGCGACCGTGTGCGACGACGGGAATGCACTCTTGGAAGATGCCGCCGGGATCACCCTCGTAGACCACGTTGATCGTTGCGTCGTTGAAGCTGAGGCTGAACGACGTCGAACCTGCCGCAGACTGCAGTGATCCCTCGTCCACCGTGCCCTGGATGCGAATGCGACGATCGGCTTCACACCCTTCGCGCACACCGACCTCATCGGCATTGCAGTAGTAGTCGATCGCACTCGTGAGGAACTGCGAGACGATCACGCCACCAGCGACGACGATCACGGCGAGCACGGCGATTGCCGTCCAGGTCGACTTGCGCTTCCTCGGCGCGAGCGGTGCATTGTCCGCCGAGGTTCGTGGGGTCAGGTCCATGGCTTGTCCTCATCGGCAACCTGTTGCGACAACTTCTTGCCCGCTTTCCACGTCGAGACGACGAGTCCGAGCAGCGCGGCGAAGGTGATCACGTACGAGGTGGCGATGAAACCGATGTCTTCCATCGTCAACTCCCCGATCCCGTGCGTTGCGAGATCGCCACGTCGAGCCGGCGCGACTCGACGACGTCGCGCATCGCGAACACGCGCTGACGGTGCATGACGAGCCACGCGAACGTTGCAGTGAATGCAACGACCCCGACGAGCAGGGTGAACAACATGAGACCATCCATCTTCACGTCGCCATCGGTGCTGAGCACGCTCGCACGCTGGTGCAGCGATCGCCACAAGACCACGCTGAAGTGCACGAGAGGAATCTCGAGCACGGCGAGCAGAGCGAGGATCGCACTGCGCTTGGCGCGCTGGTGCTGCGTGCCACCGAGACCGCGCACCGCGAGATACCCGAGATACGTCACGAACAAAAACGAGGTCGTGGTGAGCCGTGGATCCCATTGCCAGAACGTTCCCCACGTGAGTCGACCCCACAGGCTCCCGCTCACGAGCGTGATCCCCATGAACACGACGCCGACTTCGGCCGAGGCACCGGCGACACGATCGAAACCGAGCGAACGGCGCTTGGAGAGGAGATACGAAGCCGAAGCAACGGCGGTCGTGATGAATGCGAGATAGGCCACCCACGCGGAGGGCACGTGCACGTACATGATTCGAACGGACTCGCCCTGCGTCACTTCAGGTGGCGTGGCGATCAATCCACCGAAGACCACCCAGGCCATCGCCACGAGTGCGATCGCTCCGACGAGCCTCGTGGTCGGCGTGCCGACACCCTTGGCTGCCGCGGTCGTGGGGGAAAGAGACATGGCTCCCAATCATTCCTCAATCAGGGACGGAAAGGACAACAGACCCGCTATGGCAAACGCCACCGCGAACACGGCAAGGAGGCCAACCCACGGCCAGCCCTCACTCACCCGTGCCCCGACCGTGCCGTACGCCGACTCGGTCGCCCGGGCGGCGCCGATCACGACGGGGGCCACGACCGGCAAGACGAGGAGCGGCAACAGCGTTTCGCGACCCTTCGATGCCGATGCCAGTGCGCCGTACAACACCCCGACGAAGGCAAGTCCCGCCGTCGCACTGACGACGACGCATGCAAGAAGGATCGCCGACTCCACCGACAACGACACGTGGTACAGCAGGAGCGACAACGCGATCAAGACGACGTTGAGTACGAGGAGCTGTGCGAACAACGCGACGCTCTTGCCGACGTACACACCACGCATGTCGAGACCCGCCACCTTCATCGCATCCATCGCTCCGTCCTCGGTATCGACGAGGAACGATCGCGAAATCACGACGAACATCGACAGCACGGTTGCCATCCACGACAGCCCGCTCGCCGCGCGCTGCAAGACGTCATCTCCGTCGAGGGCGAAAGCGAACATCACCATCACGAGTGCAGCGAAGGGTACGACTTGGTTCAGGAGGACTCGCCCACGCCACTCGATCGTGAGGTCCTTGCGCGCGATCATCCGCGCGACGTGCGACGTTCCGATCCCGCTCACGACGCAACCGTCCGTCCCGAAGCCAACATGATCGTCGAGTTCGCAAACTTGGTGACTCGATCGGTGTCGTGTGACGCGACCACGATGGTCGCCCCCGCTCGCGATGCCTCGAGCAGCACCGCATCGAGATCCGCACGGGATTGCTCGTCGAGTCCCGAGTGTGGCTCGTCCAACAACCACAGCTCTGCGCGACGGACGACGAGTGAGGCAAGGGCGACCCTGCGTCGCTGCCCCGCCGACAACTTCGTCACGAGTGTCGAGGAAAGCTCCCGTCCGATGCGCATACGACCCAGTGCGTCGTCGACGTCCGAATCCGTCGCGCCGACGCAACGCGCCCAAAACTCGACGTTGTCGCGCGCGGTGAGATCCATGAACAGACCATTTCGATGAGAGAGCATGCCGATTCGTGCGCGCACCGCCTCACGATGGTGAGCCACGTCGATTCCGAGCACGGTTGCAGTCCCTCGCTCGACGGGCAAGAGACCGGCAATCGTGCGCAACAGCGTTGACTTACCCGCACCATTTTCTCCGCGCACGAGGACTATCTGACCGGTCTCGATACGGGCAGACACGCCGGCGAGTGCCGGGTAGCCGTCGTAGGTGACGACGACGTCGGAGAACTCGACGACGCTCATGACCCGGTGAACTTCGGCTTTCGCTTCTCGGCAAACGCGGCCCTACCTTCGGTCACGTCGTTGCTCTCGATCGCGCGCTTTCTCGCAATCACGACGAGATCATCCACGTCCGGTTCACCAGCAGTCGACTCGAGTGCGAGCTTGTGTCCGAACTGTGTCAGCGGGGCGAGTTCTGCGATCTCTGTTGCCCACGCAATTGCCTCTTCGAGCGTGCCCAAGCGTTGGATCGATCCGATCGCATGCAACGCTTCGGCGTCATAGGTTGCAGCCGTCAGCAACATGTTGCGCGCAACCGGCCACGAGAACTCGCGCACGAGTCGCTCGATCGTCCAGTGGTTGACGACGAGTCCGAGCTTGGCGGCGGGAATCCCGACGACTGCGGTCGGCGCAGCCATTCGCACGTCGCAAGCGGCCATCAACTGGGCACCCGCGCCGAGTGCATGACCGTTGACGTACGCGACCGTGACGACTTTCGGGTCGACGAACGACTTCAACACGCCATGCAATGCGTCTTGAAAGTCGTCCTCCTTCACGCCGGCGAGGTCGGCACCCGCACTGAACGAAGGATCGACACCGGTGAGCAGAATCACCCGAATCGACTTCGCGCGTGCCTGGTCGAATGCATCGGCGAAGGCGTGCAGCATCTCGAGGTTCACCGCGTTGCGGCGAGAGGGCCTCGTCATCGTGAGGATCATCACGTTCGAGCGCACCTCGACGCTCAACGGAGATTCGCTGGACGTGCCCTCTACCATGGGATTTCAGGCTATGACCTCCACCCCATCTCAGTCCGATCCGGTTCGTCTCCGGCGCGCCGTCATCGCCCGCTGGACCGCACGTGCAAACCGTGCCGGCTATGGGGCGTTCGGGGTCTCGATCGCAGCAGTGACGTACGGCCTCGTTGCCGACTTCACGCCGATGATCGGCAGGCTCGCAACCGGAGGACTCATCGTTGGATCGATCCTGCTCGCACCGGCGATCGTCCTCGGATACGCGATCAAGGCTGCCGAGCGGGACGACCGCGAACGCGGCGTGTGACGCACTTCAGTCGAGCTTGACGAATCCTCGATAACCAGGAGTGAAGCCAGCCTGCACGAGCGCAGCGCGAACCGCATCGACGACGACGTCTTCGTCATTGATCGACGAGCCGTTGACCTTGCGCACTTCGAGTCGCGACATGCGACCGTCTTTCGTCGCACTCTCGAGTGCTTCGATCCAACCCAAGCGCTCGAGGGCAGCATCGAACACCACCAGATGGTGACTGCGAACGTCGAACCACACGAGTGGATCACCCGCTTCGATCACGACGAGCGCACCGGCGCTGCGCGAAGGTCGACCCGTCGTCGTCGGCCAATCCATCGTCGAGCCATACGGCTGGGCGGGATCGGTGGCAGACAACACGATCGGTTCAGGCACGCGATCGGGGTGCAGCTCGACGTCCACCGTCTCGCGTTCCGCGCGCAGGCGATCGACGGCACCGGGTAGTGCGAACTGCGCCGCGCCGAGTCCCTCGACGAAATATCCACGACGAACGGTGCCACGCTCCTCGAGCATCTTGAGCACTCCGTACACGCCGGCGAACCCACCGCGCGTCGACTCACCGAGCACGGCTTCTCGCGTCAACACGCCGTAGCGCTCGAGCAGTTGCATGACGGTGGCGTGCAACGACTCCGTCGGCGAGACGTCAGCTGCGAGATCCGCCACGAGACTCCATCGACCAGCACCCGCTGGTGGTCCGACGCGCGACACGGTCCCGGCACGCGAACGCATCAGGCGGGCGCCTGAGCGTCGACCCATCCGCGTATATGTCGGACCGCTACGCGATTCGTTTCGCTGCGAGGGTTTGGAAGACAGCAATGCACGAAGGGGCGCGAGCGAATCGTTCGTCACTTCCCCCGCCCACACGAGATCCCACAACGCAGTCAACAATTCGGTGTCATTCGCCTGTGGCGCGGCCTCGCGCAACTGGGTGAAGAATCGTGCGCCACGTTCGGCGAGCATCCGGCGAATCGCGTCATGGATCTCGCCCGTCGGTCGCTCGAGTTCTTCGACCGAGGCGCGCAGCAATGGCAACTGATCGGCGAAATAGAGACGGATACGTCCGTCGGTGGAGCCGATCGCACCCGAGCCAACCCACACCACTTCTCCGCTCGTGCACAGCGCATCCAAGTCGACGGACTGATAACCGCGCACGCGTGCGCGCAACACGTCGGTCTCGAGGCTCGAGGCGACGAGCGCACATCCCTGCATCACCGAGATCGCCTCGACGAGTGCATGTTGGCCGCGCTGGGTCGGCGGGATGCCCTGCCACGAGGCGAGGAACCGCGCATACGCGCGCTGCTCGACGGGTTCAATTTCCTTGCGCAGCAGTGCGAGTGAGCGGCGTCGCAACTGACGCAACACCTCTGCGTCGCACCATTCGCGTTCGATACCGCGAGGGCGGAACTCGCCGTCGACGAT
The DNA here is from genome assembly GCA_036804285.1 of Ilumatobacteraceae bacterium. Taxonomy (GTDB): domain Bacteria; phylum Actinomycetota; class Acidimicrobiia; order Acidimicrobiales; family Ilumatobacteraceae; genus UBA3006. The sequence continues at coordinate 93,658 of DAIRSS010000001.1, read as the reverse complement.
GCGTCCCGAAGCTGCAAGTCGATCGAGAACGCCCGTCGCACGTTCGAGTCCGATCTGGTAGCGCTCGACGAGTTGGCGCACGACGAACGGGCCGTGGGTGCGGGCGTATCGACCAACGAGGTCGTCGAGTGGATGATCGACGGGATCCGTGAATGCACTCGGCAAGCCGAGTGGAAGCGCACAGCCGAGCGCATCGCGATAGCGAGCCGCGTCCTCGGCTGCGATGAGGCGCTCCTCCCCACCGATCTGCACGGCAATCGCGCGCATGTCAGCCACGAGACCATCGACCATCGCTTGTGCGTCACCGATGCTGCGCAACTCGATCTCTTCGAGCGTGAGATCACCGAGTCGACGGAGGAGGTCGTGCACTTCATCCGAGCTCTTCGCCTGGCGCGACTCGACGAGACACTGCAGTTCACATTCGACGTCGATCAACACCTGCGGGTCGAGCAGTTCGCGCAATTCCTGCGTGCCGAGCAGGTCGTTCAACAGGTCGCGGTCGAGCGACAGCGCGGCTGCGCGCCGTTCGGCAAGTGGCGCATCGCCTTCGTACATGTACGTGGCGATCCAGTTGAACAACAAGCTCTGGGCGAATGGCGACGGCTTTGGTGTGTCCACGGTGACGAGTGCGATCGCGCGACTGTGCAGTTGGGTGAGCACCTCGGCGAGCGCAGGCACGTCGAAGACGTCCTGGATGCACTCGCGACTGGTCTCGAGCAAGATCGGAAACGTCGGATACTTGGCGGCGACGGCGAGCAGATCTGCCGCTCGCTGGCGCTGTTGCCACAGTGGAGTGCGCTGACCCGGCCTGCGCCGTGGGAGCAGGAGCGCACGAGCAGCACATTCGCGGAATCGTGCGGCAAAGAGCGACGTTTGCGGCAGGGTTGCGACGACGACGTCGTGCACCTCGGTCGGATCGAGTGCGATGTCGTCGACGGACAACTCCTCCATTGCCTCCGGCAAGCGAATGACGATCCCGTCGTCGCTCCACATCGTGTCGACGGGCACCTCGAAGCGAGTGCTCAGTCGATGCTGGATCGCCATCGCCCACGGTGCATGGACCGGTGTGCCGAAGGGACTGTGGATGCACACGCGCCAGTCGCCGAGATCGTCGCGGAATCGCTCGACGACGATCGTGCGGTCATTCGGTACCGAACCCGTGGCTTCCGCCTGTTCGGCGAGGTACTGCACGACGTTGCGCGCGGCGAGATCATCGAGGCCATGACGACCGACGAGTTCGTCATAGGCATTCGCACCGTCCCGTTCGCGGATGGTGCGAATGAATTCGCCGAACGCACGGCCGAGTTCGAGCGGCCTGCCGGGGCCATCTCCGTGCCAGAACGGCATCTTGCCCTGTTGACCCGGCGCGGGACTCACCGTGACGCGATCGAAGGTGATGTCCTCGATCCTCCACGTGCTTGCACCGAGGATGAACGTCTCGCCGGGTCGCGTCTCGTACACCATCTCTTCATCGAGTTCGCCGACGCGTGTGCCATCGGGCAAGAACACGCCGAACAGTCCACGATCGGGGATCGTTCCGCCGTTCGTCACCGCAAGTCGTTGCGCACCTTCGCGTGCACGCAGCGTGTCCTCGATGCGGTCCCACACGAGGCGCGGCTTCAGTTCGGCAAACTCTTGACTCGGGTAGCGACCGCTCAACAGGTCGAGCACGTTGGTGAGCACGTCATCGGAGAGGTCGGCGAAGTTCGCACAACGACGGAGGAGCGTGGCGAGTGCACCGCGAGTGATCTGCGGGTTCATCGCCACGTGGGCGACGATCTGCTGGGCGAGCACGTCGAGCGGGTTGCGCAGGAATCGAGTCGATTCGATCTCCCCCGTCATCATGCGCTTGGACACGATCGCCGCCTCGAGCAGGTCGTGGCGATGCTTGGGGAACATCTTGCCGATGCTCGGCTGGCCGACCTGGTGTCCTGCACGACCGACGCGCTGCATTCCGCGACTCACCGCACCAGGTGACTCGACCTGGATCACGAGGTCGACCGCGCCCATGTCGATGCCGAGCTCCAAGCTGCTCGTGGCGACGAGTGCGCGCAGTTCCCCGCGCTTCAGTTGGTCCTCGATGATCACGCGTTGTTCGCGAGCGAGCGATCCATGGTGTGCCTTGACCAACTCGTGCACACCACTTCCACCCACGCCTCGTTCCACGGCGAGCTCGTTGATGTTGGCGGCCAGTCGCTCTGCTTGGCGACGCGCGTTGCAGAAGATGATGGTGCTCTTGTGTTCGAGGACGAGATCCAAGATCTTGGGATAGACGCTCGGCCAGATGCTCGAACGCCGCTCGGTGAGCGCAGCCGTCGCAGGTCCACTGCGCAACTCCGTCGTCGGCTTGCCGAGGTCGCCCATGTCCTCGACCGCAACGACGACCTGCACGTCGAGTTCCTTGCGCACACCCGCGTTGACGATCTGTACCTTGCGCGCCATCCCGTCGCGCGATCCTCCGAGGAAACGTGCCACCTCCTCGAGCGGTCGCTGCGTCGCCGACAGCCCGATGCGTTGGAACGGCTTGGTGGTGATCTCCTCGAGTCGTTCGAGCGAGACCATCAGGTGCGCGCCGCGCTTGGTCGGTGCGAGCGCATGGATCTCGTCGATGATCACCGTGTCGACGTTGGCGAGTGTCTCGCGGGCAGCGGACGTGAGCATCAAGAAGAGCGACTCCGGCGTCGTGATCAAGATGTCGGGCGGATTGCGAACGAGCTGCTTGCGTTCCTTGCTCGAGGTGTCGCCGGTGCGGATGCCGACGGTGGGTTCGACGAACATCTCCCCCAGCCGCTCGGCTGCGTGCTGGATGCCGACGATCGGCGCGCGCAGGTTCTTTTCCACGTCGAAGGCGAGCGCACGCAGTGGCGAGATGTACAACACGCGCGTTCGCTGGATGTTCGGCGGCAATGGATCGCTGACGAGGTGGTCGATGCACGAGAGGAATGCGGTCAACGTCTTGCCGCTTCCCGTCGGCGCACAGATCAACGTGTGTTCGCCGTTGCGGATGTGTGGCCAACCCTCGATCTGTGGTGTCGTCGGTTGCGGAAACGACGACGCGAACCACGCGCTCACGCTCTTGGAGAATCCCTCCAGAACCTGGTGGTCGGCCATGGCCGAAGGGTAGTCAATAGGTATCCTTCAGTGCATGGCCACGCCCGGCGAACATCACCCGGCGTTCGAAGAATATTGCGAGTGCATCTTCGAGCTGCGCGAGGACAACGTGGAGATCATCCAGGCCCGTCTCGTCGAACGCCTCGGGGTCTCCCGACCGTCGGTCTCGGAGATGATCAAGCGCATGGAGTCCGAGGGCCTCGTGAGCATCCGCGGGCAGAAGATCACCCTCACCCACAAGGGTGACCAACTTGCCGAACGGGTCGTTCGCCGCCACCGCATCGCCGAGCGCTTCCTCACCGACGTCCTGAAGCTGTCCTGGTCACAGGCCCACCATGAGGCCTGCAAGTGGGAGCACGTGATCAGCGCGGACGTCGAGCGTGCCCTGAACACGCTTCTCGGCAGCCCGACGACCTGCCCACATGGCAACCCGATCCCGGGCTCACAGCATCGTGACGAACGCGTCGCACCGCTCGAGACCGTGCACGTCGGCGACAGCTTCACCGTGTCGCGCATCCCCGAAGAGCTCGAGGTCGCACCCGGCATGTTGGATCTCCTCGAGTCCTCGAAGTTCTATCCGGGTGCCGTTGGCACCGTCGTTGCCGGCGAGATGGACGGCTCGCGCACCGTGCGCGTTGCGGATCGCGACATCACGCTCGATGGTTTCGCCACCGCCCGCATCATGATCCAGGCGTGATGCGTCGCATCGTTTCCATCCTCGCGTGCTTCGTCGCGCTGACGAGTTGCGCAACCACGATCGTCAACACTTCCCCGACGACCACCGTTACACCGTCGACGACGACGATTCCGAGCGGGTCGACGACGGAACTGTTGGCGAACCTCCAGTCCCATCTCGACGCACTGTCCGATGCCACGTTCGCTCAGGACAAACCGAAAGCGAAGTCGGTCCTCGCCGACATCGAGGCCGTGTGGCTCGCACTCGAACCGCAGGCTGCAAGCGAAGGTGAACAGTTCGTCGCGGACCTCCTCCGCATCGTCGAACTCGCGCGCACGAGCGTGGTGCGCAACAGACCCGCAGAGGCCGACAAGGCCGCGCGGTTCATGCAGCTGCTCGTCGACTCGACTTCCTAGTCAGCGCATAGATGCCGGCAGATCGGCCGCGTGCACGACCGTCAGCCGCTGCGTCGAACGCGTGAGCGCCACGTACAGCAGTCGCAGACCGTGCTGATTGGCAGCCACGATCTCTGCCGGTTCGACGACGATGACACCGTCGAGCTCGAGACCCTTGACGACGCTCACGGGAACGACGGTGAGCGAGGTATCGAGCGCGGTCGCGCCTGCTCGTCCATGCGAGAGACCGGCTTTCGTCAGCGAGGCCGAGACCGCATCGGCCATCTGATCCGGGCACACGACGGCGACGTTGCCGGTGGCGACGTCGGCGACCATCTGTGCAGCTGCAGTGGCAACGTCGTCGAGCAACGACGTCGAACGAATGATGTGCGGCGGATGTTCACCGTCGCGAACAGACGTCGGCGCGCGCAACGACGGCGCTGCCTCCTTCATCACCTTGTCGGCGAGTTCCATGATCTGTGACGGGATGCGATAGCCCACACTCAGACCCACCACCTGCGGCTGGCGCTTGTCCGGCAGATGGCGAAGGACGTCGCTCCAGTCGTCCGGCGCGAACGGCCCCGTCGCCTGGGCGAGATCACCGACCACCGTCATCGATCCGTTGAGCGAACGACGCGACACCATACGCAACTGCATCGGCGTCAAGTCCTGCACCTCGTCGATCACGATGTGGCCATACGAGCGAACTTCGTCGGCCTCGTTGATCCGACCGCTCTTGCGCGGCCGCGGGCCGAGTCCGGCGAGCGCCTCATCCAGGAGCGCGACGTCGCTCTCCGACCACACGACTTCTCCGAGCGATGAACTGCGTGGTCGATGCAACGCGTCGCGCTCGTCGGTGGTGAGCACGTCTTCACACGCGAGCCGCAGGAGCGCGGATGAGCCGAAGAGATCGTGCAACAACTCCGCGGGTGTGAGGATCGGCCACATGCGCGTGATCGCCGCGCGGAACTCGACGATGTCTCGCAAGCCCTCACGCAGCGCCTCGAGGTCCACGTCGGGATTGCGGCCCGTTGCAGCCATCGCAGCAACCACTTCGGTCTCGACGAAGCGACACGCGGCGTTGTGTCGCCGATAGCGACGACGCGCCTCCTTGACGATGCGAGCACTCTCCTTGGCGCGGAGACGCAGGTTGCTCGCGCCATAGGGAATGACGAGGTCTTCGCGCAACGGACGCTCGCGATCGCGGATCGCATTCGCGACGACACGCGACATGCGCACGTCACCCTTCACACGACGGGTCTCGTTCGACTCACGCAGGCCGATGCGGTGACCGGGAACGAGATCGGCGAGAACCTTTTGCTCGACTCCTGCTTCACCGAGCGACGGCAACACGCGCTCGATGTAGCGGAGGAACACACGGTTCGGTCCGATCACGAGCACGCCTTGGTCTTCGAGTGGGAAACGATGCGTGTACAACAGATACGCGGCGCGGTGCAGCGCGACGACCGTCTTGCCGGTTCCGGGGCCACCCTGCACGACGAGCACGCCCGCATGCGGCGCGCGAATGATCTCGTCCTGTTCCGACTGGATCGTCGCGACGATGTCACCGAGTTGACCGGTGCGCCCACGACTGAGTGCGGTGAGCAGCGTGCTGTAGCCGCGGATGCCCTCGCGACCGACGACGCTCGTCAGACCTTCATCGTGACCGACACCGAGGTGTCCTTCGCCGAACAATTCGTCTTCGATCCCGAGCAACGTGCGGCCCTCGACGGCGAAGTGCCGACGACGAACGAGTCCCATCGGCTCGCGACCCGTCGCTCGATAGAACGGCTCGGCCACTGGCGCGCGCCAGTCGACGACGACCGGCTCTCGATCGAGGTCCGCGACCGCGAGACGACCGATGTGGAAACTCTCGAGCCCCGAGTCCCCCTCTGCGGTCCGGTCGATCCGCCCGAAGACGAGGGCGGCATCCCCGAGGTCCAGCTGGGTGAGGCGAGCGAGCAGCTGCTCGTCGAAGGCGTTGCGCTCGTAGCGGGCCTGGAAGGTGCCGCCGGTGCTCGCCTCATTCAGGTCGCGGATGCGCCAGGCGTCGGTCTTGGAGCGTTCGAGGCAGTCGTACGCTCGGTCGATGTGGGCCTGTTCGGCCTCGTGGTCGGGGTGCGGATGGCTCATTTTGGGGTTCATCAACTCTACCGTCCGTAACTTGCACCTCGACCGGGCACGGAATCAGTACCTCGTGCCACACTCTGCACACACATCCCCATCGTCACTTCACTGCTATCGGCGGAGGCAGAGTTGTCCCGATCATCACCACTACTCCTCATCGTCCTCGTCGGACTCCTCGGTTGTGCGCGCGATCCAGAGGCGAACACGTGGCGGCCGGTGTCAGCCGAGATCGACCCAATCAGCGTGCTCGACGAGCCGTCTCCTCCATCGACGACGACACCCGATGAAGTCGGCGATGCAAACTCGCGCGAAGCGATCACGCGGGATTTTGCGAGAGCGATCGCCGAACGAACACGCTGCGGTGAACGTCCTGATCGGTGTGCCGTCGCCCAGATCACGGCAAGCGGCAGCGAATACCGCAGTTTCCTCACCAACTTGATGGCTGAACGCAGCCAGGCCGGATTTCGCACCCTCCCCGGAGTCGGCGAGTTCCGCTATCGCATCGAATCCGTCGACCTGACGGACGTCGGGCGTGCCGTCGTGCACACATGCTCATTGGACTCGGTGGTGTTGTTCGATCTTGGTCACTCGAACGACGCCGCCGAGTTCACGACGAGTCCGATCATCGTCGACGACGCGGTGGTCTCCGCACGCACACGCTGGGAGATCGCTCTCGAGTCGGGCCGTTGGAAGTGGGTGTCGGCACGTGGCACGGAGATGAACATGGAGGAGGACCTGTGCGGATTCGACGTGGACTGAGTGTGATCATCATCGCGACGGGGCTCGTCGTCCCTTCGCCCGTTCGCGCATCGGATGCGCAGAACTCGTCATCGATCGATGTGTCGGCGGGCGTCGATGGTGCGCGCGTGATGGCGGGAATTCGTTGGGGCTCACCTCCCGGGTCGGATGGATCGAACGATGAGTGTGAGTGGTCGGTGGCGCTCCCGCGCGACACGCACAGCGACGCAGATGACGTCACCAAAGTCGTCGGCACCACCACGTATCGCTTGTACGACTACACGTGCCTCGATCGCGACCCTGCGACCACGTATCACTGGATTCCCGAGGTCTCGACGTCCACGCTCGCCCAACAGGCATCGTCGGTCGTCTATGAGAACATCCCCGCTCCGTGGGGCAACTTCGCGCCACCTGCACATCGCGGCATCGTCAAGCTCGGCACCTGGATCTGGGTCAACCCCTTGATGTGGATCCCGATCAGCGCGACGGCGTGGGTGCCGACGCCCGCGGGTCCGGTGAGCGTGACGACGACGGCCACACCCAAGGAACTGATCTTCGATCCGGGCGATGGTGCGCTCGGAACGGGCGAAGTGACGTGTCGTGGGCCGGGCATTCCCTGGGTCGAGGCGTTCGGCGACACGCTCCCCTCGCCGTGTATGTATACGTATCTCCATTCGTCCTCCACGCAGGACGACGGCGTGTTCGACGCGACGGTGTCGATCGAGTGGGAGGTGACGTGGGTGTCGAGCCTCGGTGCCCGTGGATCACTGGGTACCGTCACCCTGGATGCGAATCACCGCATGGTCGTGCGCGAGATCCAGGGTCTCGTCAAGAACGTGACGCGTTGAATCGCCTAGTTGGCCAGTGATCCGCCGTAGATCTGCCACGCGAGGAACGACTTCGCCGCCAAGCTCAGCACGAGGTACACCTTCTCTCCGTAGAGATAGTCGGCCCACTTGCCCACCTTGCGGTACTGCAACCACTGGTTCAGACCGAAACTGAAGAAGAAGATCTGCTCGGCGACCACGATGCCGAACACGAAACCCGGAACCGTCTCGGCGCCGATCACGTTGACCCAGATCGCCACCCACGGCAACGCTCCCGCGAGCGTGCCGAACCAGAACGGCTTCATGGTTGTCGTCGTGCGGTCCGGCGGGTTCATGGTCTCCTGCAGCCAACCGAAGAGGATCATGCCGACGTTCGCACCGATCAAGCACAGCAGTGCAGCGACGTCGGTGATGCCCGAGTAGGACGAGATGAGGATCAACATCAGCGTCGCGCTGATCGAATACTCGACCCAACGGAATCGATTGATGCCGCGAGCGAGATCGCGCTCGTAGGTACCCCGCATCACCGTCGCAGTGATGAGGTGGTCGAGTGCGGCGAGCGCGAGGAACACCGCGACCGCAGGACCGATCGGGAGATCGAAGAGCGAACCAGGTGTGTCGATGCGCGTTCCCGGAGGACCTTCGGGGAACGTCGAGGTGATGGTGATGGCAAAACTGCCCGCCATGAGCGCGATCGCAATGGCCTGGGCAATGTGCAACACGGTGAGACCGATGTTCCACTTGCGCAGGTTGGACAGTCGCTCACTCGAAATGGTTGTCGTCATACTGCGACCTTACCCCTCCTTGACTGATCGATTCTCGGATTGTGCGATCGCAGCACTGCGCGCTCGCAACACCGTGACGAGATCATTCGGTGCCACTTCGAGGTCGAGTCCTCGCCGACCTCCCGAGACGTAGATCGTGTCGAAGGCAATGCACGATTCATCGATCACGGTGGCGAGCAACTTCTTCTGGCCGAACGGGCTGATACCACCGACGACGTATCCCGTCACACGCTGTGCATCTTCGGGTCGCGCCATCTCACAACGCTTCACCCCGAGCGCGCTCGCCAGCGCCTTCAGCGACACGGTCGTATTGACCGGCACGATCGCCACGACGAAGTCGCGATCTGCTCGCGCGAGCAACGTCTTGAACACCCGCTCCTCTGAGACGCCGAGCGCGGCCGCGGCGGCCTTGCCGTAACCCACGTCGCTCGAGATGGCGACGTCGTGGTCGAAGGCGTGTGCGACGTAACGAATGGATGCCGCATCGAGGGCAACCATGGCCGGGGTCGCCGACTTCATCGCGATTCCACTGCGCCCTGAGCGAACTCGCCCGTTAGCATTGCCTCCGCGCAATCAGGCGTCGCCACACGAAGGATCACCATGGCCGTCAGCACCTCCCGAGACACCATTCTTATTGAACGTCGCTATGCCGCCGTGCTCGACTCGCTGAGCGACCAGTCGCTCGCCACCCTGACGATGGCCGTCAGCGAGAAGTTGCGTGACCCACTCGCCAAGGTGCTCGCGCTCCCGGCCGGCTCCTTCGACGATGCGGCAACGCTGGCCTCCAAGGTTCGCGCCGGACTGGCATCACGCAAGGCTCACCTCGACGTCGGCATCCTGCTCGCCGAAGGTGCAACCGAGAAGGCGATCGAGATGCTCGGCGACCGCTCCGATGACCCGAGCCTCGAAGATCTGCAGATGATCATCACCCCTCTCGCCGAGGAGTTCACCCTCGATGCCGTGCGTTTGATGGCCGTCCAATACAGCGTGTCGCTCGGCGGATTCCGCAAGCTCGTCGCAAGTGACGAACGCTTCGCCATCCCCGCCTCGACCGCGAAGGCCGCCGTTGCTGCGACTGCCGCGACGAAGGACGAAGCCGCCCAAGCAGAGAAGCGTCGCCTGCGCGCGGAGCGCAAGGAAAAGGATCGCCTCGCACGTCAGGCCGCGGAGGCACAACGCCGCGCGGCTCGCGGTCGCCTGTAGGACCCGACACGATGCAGCTTCGTCTCGCCTCGGTAGATTCGCGCGCCCACATCGTCGTCGGCGCCACGGCCACGCACTGTGACGTGATCGACGTCGCGCGCGCGAGCAACGACTCGTTGCCGTCCGATCCGATGGCGTGCTTCGCCCGCTGGGATGATCTTCGCGCTCTCGCGTCGAAGACGTCTGTTGCAACCACGAGCATTCCCCTCGAGCGACTCGATTGCCCGGTGCCGCGACCGCGCCAGATGTTCGCAGTCGGACTCAACTACAAGCGTCACGCCGAGGAGATGGGCAGTCCGATCCCCTCGCAGCCACTCATCTTCGCGAAGTTCCAGAGCTCACTGAATGCACCGTTCGCAGAGATCCAGATCGTCGGCGACACCGTCGACTACGAATCCGAAGTCGTCATCGTCATCGGCTCGGGTGGACGCGACATCAGTCAGTCGGCTGCATGGGATCACGTCGCGGGTCTGTGCGCCGGCCAGGACGTCTCCGATCGCAAACTGCAATACGCGGGAACTCCTCCGCAGTTCAGCATGGGCAAGAGTCGCACCGGATTCTCACCGATCGGTCCGTGGGTCGCCGACATGGCTGGCGTCGAAGAGCGCAACGCGCTGCGAATCGGTTGCACGGTGAACGGCGAGCAGCGTCAGGACACCGTGATCACCGACATGATCTTTTCGATCGACCAGATCGTGTCGTACCTCTCGTCGATTTGTGAGTTGTATCCCGGCGACATCATCTACACCGGATCTCCCGCTGGCGTCGGACACGGGTTCAAGCCGCCGGTGTACCTGAAGTCCGGCGACGTGGTGGAAACGACGCTCGAAGGCGTCGGCACCATGCGCCACCGCTTCGTCTGAGCACTTCGCACCGAGGGGTAGATTTCTTGCATGGCTGATGCACGAACGACCGTCATCACCAACGCCTCGCTCGTCGATGGCTCCGGCGCACCTGCGCGCTCAGCCGACATCGCCTTCGAGGGCGACACGATCACCCACGTCGGCGAACCAGGCTCGGTCTCGACTGCGCACGCATCACGTGTCATCGACGCCGAGGGACGCCTCGTCACTCCGGGTTGGGTCGACGTGCACACGCACTATGACGCCCAGGCCACGTGGGATCCGTGGCTCACGCCGAGCAGTTGGCACGGCGTCACCACGGTCGTGATGGGCAACTGCGGCGTCGGCTTCGCACCCGCACTTCCCGACCGCCACGAATGGCTGATCGAGTTGATGGAGGGTGTCGAGGACATCCCCGGCTCGGCGATGGTCGAGGGCATCACCTGGGAGTGGACGTCGTTCCCCGAGTATCTGGATGCACTCGAGCGACGATCACACGTCATCGACTTCGGGACGCAGATCGCCCACGGTGCGCTCCGCGCCTTCGTGATGGGCGACCGCGGTGCATCAAACGAAGTTGCGACGCCCGACGACATCGTCACGATGAGCAAACTCACGGAAGAGGCACTGCGCGCCGGAGCGCTCGGGTTCTCGACCTCGCGCACGTCGCTCCATCGCAGCAAGAGCGGCGAACTCGTCCCTGGCACACACGCTGAACCCGATGAGCTCTACGGCATCGCCGATGCGATGCGTCGAGTCGGTCACGGCATCTTCCAGTTCAGCCCCGAGCACACTCGAGTGCCCGTCGAGGAGTGGCCCTGGATGCAGGAACTCGCCCGTCGCTCGGGTGCAACCGTGAGCGTGAACCTCAACCAACTCGACGATGGCAGCGAAGTGTGGCGCAAGACGTTTGCACTGCTCGACCAGGCGCACAAGGCAGGCGAGAACATCGTCGCCCAGATCGCCGGGCGCTCGATCGGCATCATCATGTGCCTCGAGGGAAGCGTCCATCCCCTGCTCGCACATCCCGCGTATCACGAGGTCGCGCACCTTCCGTTCGCAGAACGTGTCACTGCGCTCTCCGATCCCGTGCGGCGCCAGCGCTTCGTCGACGAAGTGCCGACCGACAAGTTCTACGAGGGTCTCGTCACCAAGGCGCTCAAGCGCATGTACCTCGTCACGAGCGCAAACATCGACTACGAGCCGGATCCGTCAGAGAGCGTGCTCGCACTCTCCCAGTCGCGCAACGTCCCCGCGATGCAGTTGATCGTGGACCACATGTTGTCGAACGGTGGCAAGGGGATGATCTACTCGCCGTTCTTCAACTACATGTACGGCGATCTCTCGATGACGTACGAGTTGATGCAACACCCGCAGACCCGCAACGGGCTCAGCGACGCCGGCGCCCACTGTGGAGCGATCTGCGATGGTGGCATGCCGACCTTCATGCTCACCCACTGGGCACGCGATCGCGTGCGTGGACCGAAGCTCAGCCTCGAACACGTCGTGCACCGCCAGACCCGCAACACTGCCGAGCTCCACGGCTTGCGCGACCGCGGTCTCATCGCCCCGGGAATGAAGGCCGACATCAACGTGATCGACTTCGACTCGCTCGGGTTCGACATGCCACAGATGGCCTACGACCTGCCCGCGTCAGGACGCCGACTGGTGCAAACCGCACACGGCTACGTGGCGACGTTCGTCTCCGGAGTGCAGACCGTCGCCGACGATGCCTTCACCGGGGAACTCCCCGGCAAGCTCATTCGCGGACCGCGTCGCTAGGACGTCATGCCGTGCAGGCCGACGAGGCCTCGCGCGTGCTCGATCTCACCCATGTGCCGCAGTGCGTGCTGGTAGATCCAGCACTCGACTGCATCCAACACCTTGATCCCCTCGTCTCCCGCGACGCGGGCGCTGAACGTGCTCGCGATCTGCGGCGGGAATGGTCGCGCGATCACGACGCGTTCCAGGTCTTGGTGATCGATCGAGGCGAGCCAGTTCTCCACGCGTGAGAACACGATCGTCATGTACTCCTTGAACGCCTCGTAGTCGCCGATGCGCTGGTCGATCATCTCGCCCACGGTCTTGTGCTTGCCGTGGTCGGGAATCGACATCTGCACACGTTCCTTCCATTCGTCGTTCCACGTCGGCATCTCGCCCGTGATCAACATGAACGACGAATCGATCATGTTGACGATGTGGAACAGGCTGAAGGCGATCGGGAGGACGCCTTCACGCTCGAAGTGATTGACGTGCTCGAGGGACATCGTCTGCGTTGCGTCCTCATAGAGCGAGAACACGGCCCGCATCCTGCGACGCAAGGAATCGACGATCAGCTCACTCATGTGTGTCCCCCATCAACGTGACGGTCAGTCTGTCACGCTCGTTCGTGTTCCTCACTCCCGCGCCGCCTCTGCACGCATCTGTGCGAGCTCGTCGGTGCGGGTCGGCTTGCTGCGAATTTCGAAGACGACCTTGTCGAGCGTTCCGGTGAACGGGAACGGTGCGACGTAATCGGGGCAGACGGGCGACAGACGATCGGAACCAAGGTCCATGCCCATCGAGCCGAGGATCCGCATGATCTTGGGAATGTGCACGTTGGCGAGGTCCTTGCCGTCGACGACGAGCGTCAGGGTTCCAGTGTTGCCCTCGCGATCGAACCGCGCGCCGAGTTGGTGACGACCTGGGCTGAGCGAAATCGGAGCAGCGACCCGCTGGTGTTTGCCGAGCGCGTTGTAATAGAAGTGGAACTCACCGTTGCGCACGAACATCGAGTGTCCGATGTTGTGTCCACCGCGCGCATAGATCACACCCTCGAGAGTTCCCGTCGGAACGTCGACGTCGGCGGTGATCGTCCACGCGCGACCACTCAGCATCGGACAGGCATCGGATGGGATGTGCGCCACCGGTGGGTAATAGGTATAGGTCGAGCCGTAGTGCGGTGAACCCGGACGCGACTTCGATCCGAAGATCTCGATTCCACGATCGTCGAGTGGAAGGACGCCGTAGCGACGCGCCTGGTCCCACCACAGCTCGACCATCGCCGCCAGCCGTTCCGGCTCGCGACTCGACAGGTCGTGCATCTCGGAGAAGTCGTCGTCGAGATTGAACAACGCCCACGTGTCGGCGTCATACGGCGTTCCCTGGTCGTGGAACGTGACGGCCTTCCAACCCTCGGACCAGATCGCACGATGCCCCATCATCTCGAAGTACTGCGGAGACGATCGACGCTTCGATGTCGGTCCACCGAAGGTGTACGCGAGGCTCTCGCCATGCATCGGCATCTGTTCGTGCCCGTTCACGACTCCCGGCGGCGTGACGCCAAGTGCGTCGTAGACGGTGGGGGCGATGTCGGAGATGTGGCAGAACTGCGGTCGGATTGAGCCAGGGTCAGCGATTCCCTTCGGCCACGAGATCACGAGTGAGTCTCGGATGCCACCGCCGTAGGTCTGCGACTTGTACCAACGACACGGCGTGTTCCCCACCTGCGACCAGCCCCACGGATAGTTGGAGTGCGCGTTCTTCGTGCCGATGTCGTCGAGTCGGTTGGCGACGATCTCGTCGACGTCCTCCCACTCGGCGTTGAAGAAGCTCCACTCGTCCATCACGCCCTGCGGTCCGCCCTCGCGACTCGCGCCGTTGTCGGAGAGCAACACGATCATCGTGTTGTCGCGGATCTGCATCTCGTCGAGGAATGCGAGCAGTCGACCGATCTGTGCATCGGTGTGGTCGAGCATCGCGGCAAAGGCTTCCTGCAATCTGCAGGCGAAGAGTTTTTCGTTCGCGGTGAGCTCGTCCCACGGTCGCACACCCGGGTTGCGCATCGCAAGCGTGGTGTCGTTCGGGATGATGCCCATCTCTTTCTGTCGCGCAAAGACTCGTTCGCGATGGACGTCCCAGCCCTCGTCGAATGCGCCACGCCACTTGGCGAGATAGGAATCGGGAGCGTGGTGCGGGGCGTGCTGCGCACCGAAGGCGAGATACAAGAAGAACGGTCGATCGGGTCGCACGGAACGCAAGTCGCGTATCCACGTCGTCGATTGATCGATGAGGTCCTCGGTCAGGTGATAACCCTCTTCGGGTGACCGTGGCGGAAGGATGTGTTGGTTGTCGCGCGTGAGCTCTGGATAGAACTGGTCGGTCTCACCGTTCAAGAAGCCGTAGAAACGATCGAAGCCCTTCTGCAGCGGCCAGTTGGTGTGCGGACCAGCAGCCGTGCACTCCTCCATCGGAGCGAGGTGCCACTTGCCAGCACACAGCGTCGCGTATCCGCGCTCACGCAATACCTCTGCCATCGTCGCCGCGGCCGGCGTGATGCCACCACGCATGTTCGGAAATCCGGTGTTCCAGTTCGACACACCGCGCATGCCGACCGAGTGGTGGTTGCGTCCGGTGAGCAACGACGCGCGCGATGGTGAACACAACGCCGTGGTGTGGAAACCCGTGTAACGAAGTCCGGAACCGGCAAGTCGGTCGATGTTCGGCGTCGGGATTCCACTGCCGAAGCAACTCGGGTGTGCGAACCCCATGTCGTCGAACACGATCGTGATGACGTTCGCCCCGTTCAGACCTTCCGGTAGCGGCGGCCATGCCGGCGTCGACTCTTGATACGTATCGGCGATGACGCCCGAAAACGACGGTTCGTACTGACTCATACCCCTGCCCCCTTGCACAGACTCTAGGTATTGTCATACACTCTGTCAAAACATTGGTTCACGCATTGGGGGATGTCATGGCCGACGGCGAAAAGTCCAAGCTCAAGCACAAGTACGGTCGCATCGACTACGACTACGCGATCCACCTCGCGACTCGGCCCCCCGAAGAGGACGGACCGATCTACATGGTCAACCTCATGAAGTATCACGAAGTCGCCCAATACGACTCGGACAACGCACCCCAGATCAGCGGTCGCGAAGCAGATGATCGTTACAACCCCGCATCGATCTTGAACAAGATCGGCGCGAGCATCGTCTTCGTCGCAGACGTCGTGAAGAACCACGTCGGAGACGAGGACTGGGACCGCATCGCCATCGTGCGATACGCGACCCGCAAGTCGTTCATCGAGATGCAAGAACGTAAGGACTTCGCCGACAAACACGAACACAAGGCGGCCGGCATGCAGCGCACCACGATCGTGTGCTGTCGCCCACTCGACCCCGCTCTCGACGATCGTCCCCGACCCACCGAGGTGAAGACTCGCCGCGTCGTGATGGTCGTTCGTCAGACCGACGATCGATCAGCTGCGTTTTCGACCATGCCCGGTTCGACGGGGCTGACCGCCGAGGGCACGATCATCGGTGATGGTCGCAAGTGGGACACGGTGCAGTTCGTCCTCGTCGACAGCGATGAAGCCGCGGACGCAACCGTGTCGGCGATCCCCGGTCTGAATGCGGGTGAGAGTTACGCGATGACCTTGCACGCGACGCTCGATTCGATCACCCAATGAGTCTCTCCGCAGTCGACGCCTCAACCGACGGCCGCGTGCTGCGCCGCGAGCGCAACCGGGCAGAGATCGTGGATGCGTTGCTTGCATTGCTCCGCGAAGGCCACATCGAAGTCTCGGCCGCTGCGATCGCCGAGCGCGCGAAATTGTCGGAGCGATCGATCTTCCGCTACTTCGACGACCTGGACGACCTGTATCGCACGGTGTGTGCAGTGCAATTCGAACGCGAGAGGAAGCACGCCACGATCGACTCGTTCAGCAAAGGCTCGACCGAGGACAAGATCGCACACTTCGTCGAGCAGCGGGTCCGACTGTTCACCTCGATCGGCAGCATCGGACGCGCCTCACGGGTGTTCGCGCATCGCAACGCCGTGATCGCCAAGGAATTGCGCCGTGCACGCGTCCTCCTGCGTCGCCAGATTGCCGATCACTTCGCAGACGAGATTGCTGCACTTCCCTCAGCGGAACGGTCTCACGCCGCCACGATCATCGACTCGCTCTGCAACTTCGAATCGTTTTCGATCATGCGCAGCGATTACGACATGACGATCGCATCGATCACCACCACGCTCACCACAGGAATACGAAAGGTGTTGTCATGAAAGCACTCCGCACGCCAGAGGAACGGTTCGAAGGCTTGACCGACTTCCCCTTTGCACCCAACTATCACGTCGTCGGCGAGTCCATCACTGGACCGCTACGTGTGCACTACATCGACGAAGGCCCACGGGATGCAGACCCCGTGCTCCTCATGCACGGCGAACCCTCGTGGAGTTATCTCTACCGCAAGATGATCCCGGTGCTCGTCGCGGCCGGCCATCGAGTGATCGCCCCGGACCTCGTCGGGTTCGGGAAGAGTGACAAGCCGACCGAGAAGAGTGACTACACCTACGCGCGTCACGTCAGTTGGATGGCCGAGTTGCTCTTCGACCACCTCTCGATTCGCCATGCCACGTTCTTCGGACAGGACTGGGGCGGTCTCGTCGGACTCCGCCTCGTGGCGAGCGCACCGGAGCGATTCGCTCGCCTCGTGCTCAGCAACACCGGTCTCCCGACCGGCGAGCAGCCGCTCTCGGAGGCATTCATGGCGTGGCAGAAGTTCTCCCAAGAATCCCCGCAGTTCCCGATCGGCACGATCGTCAACGGTGGATCGGCAACCACTCTCCCCGACGACGTCATCGCGGCGTACGACGCACCGTTCCCCGACGACTCCTACAAGGCCGGTGCGCGCATCTTCCCGTCACTCGTCCCGACGTCGACCTCCGACCCCGCACACCGCGACAACCTGAACGCGTGGGACGTGCTGCGCAAGTTCGAGCGTCCGGTCCTCTGTTGTTTCGGTGATCGTGATCCCGTGACCAAGGGTGGCGATGCCATCTTCACGCGCCTCATCCCTGGAGCATCCGGACAACCTCACACGAAGGTCGAAGGCGGTGGGCACTTCATCCAGGAAGACAAGGGTGTCGAAGTCGCCACGATCATCGCCGACTTCATCGCCGCAACACCAAGGAGCTGACCCATGGACATCACCCTGCTCGGTACCGGAAGTCCGCTCCCCGACCCGCGGCGCGGCGGACCAGCGACGCTCGTGCGCACGAGCGGTCACCAGATCCTCGTCGATGCCGGTCGCGCAGTCGTCATGCGACTCGCCGGTGCAGGCACCCTGCCCGTGATGTTGAATGCGGTGCTGATCACGCACCTCCACAGCGATCATCTCACCGATCTGAACGACGTGATCACGACGCACTGGGTGATGAGCCAACAGCCGACGACGCTCACGATCTATGGCCCTCCGCGCACCAACGAAGTGGTGCAGGCGACACTCGCCGCACTCGCGCCCGACATCAGTTACCGACTCGCACATCATCAAGACACCCTCACGTGGAAGCCACAAGTCGAGGTGATCGAGGTTGCTCCTGGTGATCAGTTCTCGATCGGTCCCGTCCAGGTGAAGGTCGCCGAAACACACCACCGCCCCGTCGAGCCGACCGTTGCATATCGCCTCGAGGACGACTCGGTGAGCGTGGTGCTCGGCGGAGACGGCATTCCGTGTGCGACGTTGGACGACCTCTGTCGCGGCGCGACCGCGTACGTGCAGACGGTGCTACGCGACGACCTCGTGAAGCTCATCCCGAACAAGCGCTTCCTCGACATCCTCGACTACCACTCCACCGTCGAACAGGCGGCGCAGACGGCGCAGCGAGCAGGCGTGTCGAAGTTGATCCTCACGCACTACGTGCCATCGATTCAGCCGGGACAGGAAGACGAATGGCGCGCCATCGCGGCGCGCCATTTCAGTGGTGAGATCGTCCTTGGAGACGACCTCACCACCACGTCACTCTGAATCCTTGATCTAGCGGTGTGAACCCTGGAACTCGGGGTACGCGAGCACGCCCATCTCGGCGATGTCGAGTCCGTCGAGTTCGTCTTGCTCCGATGAGCGAAGGCCTTTCTTCAGGACCTTCTTCTGGATCGCAAAGAACGCTCCTGACAGCGCGCCGTTGACGACGAGGATCGTCACCGCGCCGAGTGCCTGTGCACCGAGCTGACTCGCATCGCCGTACAACAATCCCTTCACGCCCTCGACGCTCGAGCCGTTCCAGCCCGCACCGTATGAACCGTTGGCAAAGATTCCGACGGACAGCACGCCGAGCAGACCACCGACGCCGTGCACGGAAATCGCCCCGACGGGATCGTCGATGCCGCGGCGCTCGAAGAAGTAGACCGATTCGATCACGATGATCGCAGCAACGACTCCGATGACTGCAGCCGCCCACGGCGAGATGAACGCACAGGGCGCCGTCACCGCCACGAGGCCCGCCAACATGCCGTTGGCCATCATGCCCGGATCCGGCTTGCCGGTCTTGCGCGTGATGTACGTCATCGCCGCGACTGCACCGAACGCTCCGGCGATTGCCGTATTCGTCGCAGCCGTTGCAAACTGCACGTCGGTTGCGGCGAACGTGCTCGCTGCGTTGAAGCCGAACCATCCGAACAACAAGATGAACGTGCCGAGCATCGCCATTGGAATGTGGTGTCCGGCAATCGTGTTCGGCGAACCATCTGCGTTGAACTTGCCGAGGCGCGGACCGATCGCGAGTGCACCGGTGAGCGCGGCCACGCCACCAACCATGTGCACGACTCCCGATCCCGCGAAGTCGACGTAACCCGCGCCGAGTGACATCGTGCTCCAGGTCTTTGCGAGCCAGCCGCCACCCCACGTCCACGCAGCCATCACTGGGTAGTAGATCGCGCCACAGAAGAAGCCCCAGCCGACGAAGCTCCCCCATCTCCAACGCTCGGCCATCGAACCGGTCGGGATCGTCGCGACGGTGTCCATGAACGCGACCATGTAGAGGAAGAATCCGAGCACGGCCGGCGTCATCGCGTCACCCGCGAGTGCCCAGCCGCCCTTCCACGCGAACACCCAATCACCGCTGCCGATCAAGGCGTCTCCGACCGGCGTGTCCATCCCGAACGCCGAGTACGAGAACCCGCCGAAGGCGAGCGCGAATCCGACGAAGTAGAACCCGACGAAGCCGAGACCGAAGATTGCGAAGTTCGTCGCCACCACGTGGGCCGCGTGCTTGGCGCGGCAGAACCCGGTCTCGACGAGGGCGAACCCCGCCTGCATGAACACCACGAGCGCGGCACCGATGACGATCCAGAGCAAGCTGATTTGTTGCCCGAGAATCGTCACGGCATCCGCCGTGTCTGCGAATACTGACATGTTTCCTCCTTGTGCGACACCATCGCTGGCTGTCGCTGAACTGATCGATACGACGAGTCCGGAGGCCCCATTGCGCCCAAACGCACCCCGAAATTAACGAAGCGATGTTTCAGGGGCGTCTTGTCTGTGTTACGCGCAGATTATTCTTTGACGCAGAAATGGCGACGAAACGCGCAAACACGAAACGCTCCGTTCACACTGTGGCCCTTCCACCGCTCGTCGCCGAGCGCATCACCTGCACCCTGTCGAAGTGGACGGGAGAACTCGGTCGTTGTCAGTGGTGCGATACGTCGATCGACTCTCCCCGTCGTCGCACGTGGTGTTCGGACAAATGTGGTCGGGCCTGGCAGCGCGAGCACATCTGGCGATTCGCCCGCTCGACGGCAAAACGTCGCGCGAAGTACCGCTGCATCCGCCCCGGATGCACGGCTGCACGGCGCGACTGCGAGGTCAACCACATCACTCCCCGCAACGGGGATGGTTACGGTCCCGGTTGCCATCATCACCTCTTGCCCGATGCGAGCGGCAACGGTGGTCTCGAGGTGCTCTGTCGTGCGCATCACGCCGAGATCACCAAGGCGCAGGCGACCGCGCGTGCCGAGGCACGGCGAGCGGCCAAGTTGGCCAGTGAAACTACGCTCTAGTCGTGGCGTTTCGTGACGGCGATGGTTGGGTCTACTGCACCTGCGGACATCGTCACTGGGGTCTCCACGGCGCAGCAGGACTGCTGTTGATTCGTCTCGACATGAACGAGCCACACGTACTCCTCCAGTTGCGCGCTGCATGGACTCATGGCGGCGGCACGTGGGCACTGCCGGGTGGCGCGCTCGATTCGCACGAAGACTCGATCGCCGCGGCCAAGCGCGAAGCACAGGAAGAAGCTGGAATCGACCCGTCGAAGTTCCTCGTGCGCGACGTGTTCAGCGACGATCACGGTCCGTGGCGTTACGACACCGTGATCGCCCACGCTCAGGGCGAGATCGGCGCCTTCGAGGCGAACGCCGAGTCCGATGACCTCCAGTGGGTGGCGCTCAGCAGCGTGGAGACCTTCGAACTCCACGCAGGGCTCGCCGGCGCGTGGCCACAACTGCACGAGCGGGTGCGCTCAACGTTGTAGATCGGGCGCTCCCACTACGGGAAGCCTCAGTAACATGGTCGAATGACGATCGAAGCAACCCAGACCAAGGCATACCTCGACGACCGCGCCCACGTGTTTCACTCGTGGTCGGCCCAAGGAACGCTCAATCCCGTCGAGATCACCGGTGGTGAGGGTTCCTACTTCTGGGACTCGACCGGCAAGAAGTATCTCGACTTCTCCAGTCAGCTCGTCAACCTGAACATCGGACACCAGCACCCGAAGTTGATCGCCGCGATCCAGGAACAGGCTGCCAAGCTCTGCACCGTCGCACCGGCATTCGCCAACGACGCACGCAGCGAGGCTGCGCGACTCATCACCGAACTCGCCCCTGGCGATCTGAACATGGTGTTCTTCACCAACGGTGGCGCCGAGGCAGCAGAGAATGCAGTGCGCATGTCGCGCCTGCACACCGGCCGTCACAAGATCCTCACGATGTATCGCTCGTACCACGGCTCCACCGCAGGCGCGATCGCTCTCACCGGTGACCCACGCCGCTGGCCGAACGAGACCGGCGCATCGGGTGCCGTCAAGTTCTGGGGACCGTACGCATACCGCAGTGCGTTCCATTCGACGAGCGAGAAGGAAGAGTGCGAGCGCGCACTGCAGCACCTCGAAGACGTGTTGATGGTCGAAGGCCCACACACCGTCGCAATGATCGGCATGGAGACCGTCGTTGGCACGAACGGCATCCTCGTTCCGCCGGACGGCTACCTGAAGGGCGTGCGCGAGATCTGCGACCGCTACGGCATCGTCATGATGTGCGACGAGGTCATGGCCGGCTTCGGCCGTTGCGGTGAATGGTTCGCCGTCAACAAGTGGAACGTCACTCCAGACCTCATCTGCTTCGCCAAGGGCGTCAACTCGGGTTACGTCCCGCTCGGTGGTGTCGTCATCAGCCAGAAGATCGCGGACTCCTTCAAGGACCGCGTGTATCCCGGTGGACTCACCTATAGCGGCCACCCACTCGCATGCGCCGCAGCCGTCGCCTCGATCAACATCTTCAAGGAAGAAAAGATCATCGAGAACGCCCGCACGATCGGCGAAACGGTCATCAAGCCGGAACTCGCCAAGCTGAAGGAAAAGCACCCATCCGTCGGCGACGTCCGCGGTCTCGGCGTGTTCTGGGCCGTGGAGCTCGTGCGCGACCGCGCCACGCGCAAGCCGCTCGTTCCGTTCAACGCCGCAGGCGCCGACAACAAGCCGATGCTCGACTTCGCAGCAGCCTGCAAGAAGAACGGTCTGTGGCCATTCACGCACTTCAACCGCACCCACGTCGCACCTCCGTGCACCGTGAACGCTGACGAGATCCGCGAAGGCATCGCCATCCTCGACGAGGCGTTGACGGTCGCAGACTCGTACTACGAAGGAAAGTGACGACTACGTGCGGGCGATGACCCGCACGTCACCAACTCGTTGACCGTGACCAAACACGGGTGAGGAAAACGCCGCAGGGTTGACCCCTGAGACGTCCACTCCAAGGCGCTCGAGCGCCCACTTCATCAGTGGCGGACGGGCACGGTTCGCACCGTCGGCGACCTTCAGGGCAACTGCTCGTCCATCTGCGAGTCCGACGGCGAACACACCCTCTGCCCCGTCCTTGGCGACGAGACCCCCTACACCCTCCATCAGCAAAGTGACATCGCGAGTAGGTCCACCCACCATCTTCGGATTCGCCCGCATCGCATCCCCGACGATCCGGGCTGGCGAACCCTCGGGTGCGGTGGCGGCAACACGAAACGCTCTCGCGAGTCCCGTCAACGAAATCGCATGCGCTGGTGCACCGCAACCATCGACTGCGATGTGTGCAGCCTCCTCGCCCGTCATCTCCGGCACCATCTCGGTGATTCGACGCTGAAGTGGATGGTCGACGTGGAGATAGCTCGCGTCATGTGCCCAACCGTTGTGTACGCACGTGGCGAGCATTCCGGAGTGTTTTCCCGAACAATTCATCTGCAACGGCGACTTCGCCAATCCCGAGGCGATGGCAGCGTGTGCTGCATCGTCGTCGAGTGGATAGTCGGCAGTGTTCGCGAGTGCAGCTTCGGTGAGATTCGCCGATGCAAGGATTTCGCGCGCACCTGCGAGGTGCTCTGCCCTCCCGTCGTGACTCGCGCACACGAGCGCGAGGAGACGTGGCGGCAATGTGAGTCCGCTTGCGACCATCGCAGTCGCTTGGATCGGCTTGGTCGATGACCGAGGAAAGATGGGAAGACTCGGGTCTCCCGCAGCAAAGGCAATCGATCCATCCTGATTCAGCGCGACGACCGCACCGTGGTGAATCGATTCGTCGCGACCGCTACGGGTCGTGACGGCCAGTTCGACGAATCCCCCAGAGAGGATGGATTCGCTCACGACACCGCTTCGGCCAACATCGCCATGAACCGACCATGATCACCCTTGGTCACCACCAGGGCGTTCGGTTCACGGTGGGTCACACCGAGAGTGTCCATCACGACCATTCCCCGCGCAGGACCATCTGCGGTCACCGCTTCGAGATACATCTCGCGCGTCGAGATGGCAATCGTGGAGTCGATCGCATAGGCCATCGCAATCGGATCGGGCAGATCAAAACCCGCCAGCTTGGTCTCGGTCGCACAGAACTCCGCCACCGCACGCTGAATGTCGATGGAGAATTCTGCAAGCGGTGTGCCGAGCGCGCGGATTCGCGCAGACTCTTCGGGCAGGATGCATGCGTCGAAGCGGGAGATGTCCCAACCGACGAATTCGAGCTTCATCCCACTGCGCAAGACGACATCGACTGCCTCTGGGTCGACCCACATGTTGAACTCGGCCACTGGAGTCACGTTGCCGATGTGGTCGGAGACCGCACCCATCACCACGCATCGCTTGATGTGGCGAACGATGGTTGGATCCTTCTGGACGGCAAGTGCAATGTTCGTGAGCGGACCAAGCGTCACGAGTTCCAGTTCGCCCGAGTTGGTGTGCGCTGCATCGATGAGCGCATCGATGGCAGACCCTGGATCAGGCGTTCGACCCGTGAGCACGAGCCCGATGTCCCCCATGCCGTCGTTGCCGTGAACGTTCTGCGCCGTTCCGAGTGGCCGAGACAACGGCGCTGCGGCGCCAACATACACCGGCACGGACGACCCACATAGGTCGCGCGTGTACAGCGCGTTTTGGACACCCATCTCGAGTGGCACGTTGCCCGCCACGATTCCGATGCCCACGACGGAGACCTCTGGATGTCGAAGGGCGATGACGAGCGCTACCGCGTCGTCGCTTGCGGTGTCGGTGTCGATGAAGAACGTGCGCATCCCGAGCAATCACCGTAACACCCGTAGTATTGCCGCATGGGCAAGCGCCGCACGGTTCGCGAGGAGATCGCCGAACTCGAGCGCAGCGGAACGTTGACTGCACAGCAAGCATCCGTACTTCGTGAGGCACCTCGCTGGTCGATCGAAGCGAACGAACTCTTCGCATACCTGGGCGGACTGATCGCAGCCATCGGCGTGACATGGCTGACGATCGCTCTCGTGCAGGACACGAGCCAACTCGGCATTGCCGTCGGGATGCTGATCGCTGGCGCCGTGATCGGACTTGGTGCACGACTCGTGCATCGACCACACCATTGGCGCTCACGACTCGCAGAAGCACTCGCGGTCGTCGCAGTCGGTCTCATCACTGGTGCGATTGGAATCTTCCTGAACGTGGCAGGACTCGCGGGCGATCACGCAACCACCGTTGCGACGGGAGCTTGCGTCGTACTTGGAGTGCTCTCTTCACGACGATCACAGTTCGCTGGAACGCTCATCTTCGTCATCGCCACGCAGGTGTTCGTTGCATCACTCATCGGCACGCTCAATCTGGAAGATTCGCTCATCGCCGCCCTCCTCTTCATCGTGAGTGGTGCGGTACTGATCGCAGCAGGGGTCTCCCGGATCGGCTTTGCCCTCAGCGCGAGAGTGGTCGGCACCGTCAGTTACGTGCTCGGCACATTCACCTTTGGCGTCATGCAGGACAACGTCAGCACATCGATCGGCGCACTCATCATTGCAGTTGTGCTCTTCGCGATGAGCACGAGATTGCTCCAGCTCGAAGTCATCGCCGGTGGGGCGATTGCCGTCACCCTCACCACGTCGATCCTCGTCTCACGCATCATCGACGACCAAGTAATCCAGGGACTCGCGATCGTGATCATCGGCATCGCCATGGTGCTTGCGGCAGGTGCAGTCAACAAGAAACGTCGGTCCTCGTAGGTTCGACATGGGGGCACGGGTTCGCATCGCCGCGCTCGTGATCTCCTTCGTTGGTCTGTTCCCGCACACCGTCCACGCCGAGGGCGAACAACCCGTCACGGACCCCTCGACACCTCGATACGTCTTTCCCTTCTCTCGTGTCCCGGTTCGGTATGCCCGTGACCATCTCGACTATCCGGCAACCGACGTCTTCGGTTGCTACGCAAAGGTGCACGCTCCGACGTCGGGAACGATCGGCCAGGTTCGACGCAAGGACAAGTGGATCGAGTCCGTGGACGCACCTGGCACGAGAGGCGGTCTCACGATCACGCTCATTGGCGATGACACCGTGCGCTACTACTTCTCCCATCTCGGGCGCGTGAAAGTTCGCTTCGGACAGCGTGTCGAGGCTGGTCAGTGGATCGGCGTCATGGGCTCGTCAGGCAATGCACGACGAACGCTCTGCCACACGCACATCGGCATGTCGCGCATCTGCCCGAATGCCGAGGAGCGCTTATTGCAAGGTGAGATCTGGCCGTGGAAGTACTTGGATGCGTGGCGCAGCGGCGAACAACTCTCCCCGAAGAAAGAAAAGAACGCACTCGTGAAGAAGACACCGACTGCGTGCAACGATGCGACGGCGATCTCGCGAGCGAGAACCGCCAACGAGCGACGAAACGACGGTTAGATCAGGCCGAGTTGCTTGACGGCGTCGCGCTCTTCCATCAGTTCTGCGACGGAGGCATCGATCTTCGAACGGCTGTACGCATCGATGTCGAGACCCTGCACGATCGAGTACTCGCCGTTGGAGCACACGCACGGGAACGACGAGATGAGGCCCTCGGGGACGCCGTAGCTGCCGTCTGACGGAACCGCCATCGACACCCAGTCCCCTTCCGGAGTGCCCTTCACCCACGAGCGAACGTGATCGATCGCGGCATTGGCTGCAGACGCTGCGGACGACGAGCCGCGCGCCTTGATCACCGCGGCACCGCGCTTGGCAACGGTCGGAATGTAGGTCTCATCGATCCACTTCTGGTCGTTCACGAGTTGCGCGGCATTCTTCCCGTCGACTTCGCAATGGAAGAGATCGGGATACTGCGTCGTGGAGTGGTTGCCCCAGATGGTCATCTTCTTCACCGACGTCACCGGGCGTTGGACTCGTGCGGCGATCTGGGAAATGGCGCGGTTGTGGTCGAGGCGGGTCATCGCAGTGAACTGGCGCGGGGCGATATCCGACGCGTTGTGCATGGCGATCAGCGCATTGGTGTTGGCGGGATTGCCGACGACGAGCACCTTCACGTCCTTCTTGGCGTTCCTGCTGATGGCCTGCCCCTGGGGCTTGAAGATCCCACCATTTGCGCTCAGCAAGTCGCTGCGCTCCATGCCATCCTTGCGCGGCATTGCTCCGACGAGAAGTGCGATGTCGGCGTCACCGAAGGCGACGTTCGGATCGTCCGTCGTGATCACGTCCACGAGCGGAGCGAATGCGCAGTCGTCGAGCTCCATCTTCACTCCCGACAACGCACCCATCGCGGGCGTGATTTCGAGCAATTGGAGGATCACTTTGGTCTCGGGTCCGAGCATCGCACCGAAGGCGATGCGGAAAAGCAGGCTGTAGCCGATTTGGCCGGCCGCTCCGGTCACTGCAACACGTACTGGTGAGGTCATGGGCACGACGCTACTTGCCGATGGCCTGCATGATGAGATCGGCGTAGACCGCCTGACCCTCCGGATTCAGGTGAATTTTGTCGCTGTAGAGGTATTCCGGGTGTTGCTGCGCGATCGTGTACCAGTCCAACACGGTGACGTTGCCGTAGCGGTTCGGCATCGCCCTGATGAGCTCATTGTTCGGGTCTTGCCACGGCTTCTTGGGCACGTGCGTGGTGAGCATCACCACCCGATCCACGTCGGTGAGCGGCACCATGATCTCATCCAGCGTCTTTTCATCCACGTAGTTGTTCGTGCCCAGGTGGATGATGACGAAGTCTCCGAGTCGGTTGATGGACTTGACGTAGTTGGCGATCTCGAGCGCCTGTCGGAACGGTCTGCTCTTCAACGCGTCGACGGTGATCCCCCGCTCGGTGAGCACGTTCGCGGCACCGAGCATCACCGAGTCACCGATGGCGAGGATCGGAATGATCTGTCCATCGAGCGTCGTCGTGGCCGTGGAGTCACCGGGACTTGCAGCAACCGTGGTCGGTGACACGAGATTCTGCACCGATTGCTCGTTCGCCTTCAGACTCTCGGCGACTTCACCCTGCCCCGAACCAATCGCGACACTCACGAGACCGAAGAGTGGGAGCACCGATACGACGACGGCGATCGCGATGACGTTCTGGCGTTGCTTGCGATTCGCCTCGTTGCGTGGATGACGCATCGTGAACCACCACTGCGAGAACTCACCGGTGCGAATCGGCATCTCGATGAATCTGTAGGAAGCTTCGGTGATCGCCAGAATCACGAGTGCGAGAAGAATGAATTCGACGATCGACATCGGGTTCGGATCAGCACCGCGAGCGAAGCGGAACACCGGCCAGTGGTAGAGATACAGCCCGTAGGAGCGACGGCCGAGATAGGTGAAGATCGGATTGCCGAGCAGTTTGGTGCCGATCGGCGAATGCGGATGGACCGCGGCGGTGATCACCGCAATGCTCGCGAGACCGACGAGGAGGAAACCACCCTGGAAGAGCGGGTCGTATCCGCGACGAACGACCTCGGTCGTCCCATCGGCGAGGTCCACCGTCGTCGAATAGACGTCTTGGAACCGCCACATCATCGCGCCGAGTGCGACCAGACCAACGGCGCCAATGGCGCTGACGGCATGGCGATCACTCGAGGGGTATTGCTGGCTGAACATCGATGGTCGGTACCAGAACGCGAGCGCGGCTCCGAGGAAGAGCCCACCGGAACGGCCGAGCGTGCCGAGAAAGAGGAAGTCGAGCTTGAGTGCAGGCTGGCCGAAGATCGACACGTAGTGGTCCGGCGACCCGAGTGCAGTGGGTTCGGGGAAGCCCGGTGCGTACGTCGCCGCGACGTACCACGCGACGCCGACCGCGGTGACGAAGAAGATTCCACCGAGTGTGACGAGCCGCTTGCCGAAGATGCGCAGGACGGCTGCGATCAACAGCGGCCAGACGAGATAGAACTGCTCCTCCACCGCGAGCGACCACAGATGTCGTAGCGGATCGACTTGAGCAGAGTCGAAGTAACTCGACTTCGACCAGATCTTGAACCAGTTGAATCCATACACGAACGCCGCGATGACGTCCCCGCGCAACTTGCCGAGCTCGTCGCGCATGAACAGCGATGCGTACGTGCACACGCCGAGCAACAGCGCCCACAGTGCGGGCAAGAGCCGGCGAGCCCGGCGCAACCAGAACTGTTTGAACGAGATCCTGTCGTTCTGCTCAGACTCGGTGATCAGAAGCAGCGTGATCAGATAGCCGCTGATCACGAAGAACACCTCGACGCCCAGGAATCCACCCGTCAGCCAGGACTTGTTGGCGTGATAGACGATGACGGCGACGACGGCCAGTGCGCGCAACCCGTCCAAGCCGGGCATGTAAGACAGCGAATTCTGGCGATTCATGAGGGCACATCAAGCGTAGTGATGCACCACTTGCCGAGGGCGGCGAGCGAGCGCGTTGCTAGCGAAGTTTCTTCACGATGTCGGCCATCAGCGATCCAGCTTCGGTCGGATTGAGACCGATCTGCACCCCTGCGGCACGCAACGCATCCATCTTCCCTTGCGCGGTTCCCTTGCCTCCCGACACGATCGCTCCCGCGTGACCCATCTTCTTGCCTGCGGGTGCGGTGACTCCAGCGATGTAGGCGCTCATCGGCTTCGTGACGTGATTGCTGATGAATTCCGCCGCCTCTTCCTCCGCCGAGCCGCCGATCTCACCGATCATGATGATCGCGTGCGTCTCGGGATCCGCTTGGAACTGTGCGAGGCAGTCGACGAACGACGTTCCTGGCACCGGGTCTCCACCGATTCCGACGCACGTGCTCACGCCGATGCCCTGCTGCTTGAGTTCATACAACGCCTGATACGTCAACGTGCCCGAACGCGACACGATGCCGACGTTCGGACCCTTCGCGCTCGGTAGCTCGGCGATCTCACCTGCGGTGATGCCGATGTTGCACTTCCCCGGCGAGATGATGCCCGGACAATTCGGTCCGAGCAGGCGCGTCGCTGGATAGTCGCGCTGCAGCGTCGAATACACGCGAGCTTCGTCCTGAGCAGGAATGCCCTCGGTGATGCAGACGATGAATTCGATGCCCGCACGTGCTGCTTCGAGGATCGCTGCCGGTGCCGCCTTCGGTGGAACGGCGATGAACGAGGCGGTCGCACCCGTTGCGCGAACGGCATCCTCGACGGTGTCGAATACGGGAATGCCCTCGACGTCCTGGCCCGCCTTCCCTGGCGTCACGCCGCCGACGACCTTGGTGCCGTACGCGCGGTTGCGCAATCCGTGGAATCGACCCTGACCGCCGGTCAGACCCTGGACGATGACTTTCGTGTTCTCGTTGACGAAGATTGCCATGGCGCCCCCTACTTGGCCAGTTCCACGGCCGTGCGGGCCGCTTCCAACATGGTCGGTCGACTGGTGAGTTGAGAATCTGGGATACCCGCCTTGGCGAGGATCTCACGGCCCTCCTCGGCGTTCGTGCCATCGAGGCGGATCACGATCGGCGCGCGCAACTGCACGCGCTTGACGGCCTCGACGATTCCCTTGGCGACCTCTTCACCGCGGGTGATGCCACCGAAGATGTTGATGAAGATGCTGCGCACCTTGTTGTCCGAGTTGATCACTTCGAGTGCCGCGGTCATCAGCTCCGCATTCGCACCGCCACCGATGTCGAGGAAGTTCGCCGCCTTCCCACCGACTTGGTTGACGACATCCAGCGTGCTCATCGCGAGTCCCGCGCCGTTGGCGATGATGCCGACGGTGCCGTCGAGACCGATGTATTGCAGATCCTTCTCGCGGGCCAGCTGTTCACGAGCGTCGAGTTCCTCGGTGGCCGCATACTCGGCCCACTCGGGGTGACGGAAGGCTGCATTGTTGTCGAGGCTCACCTTGGCGTCCAGTGCGTGCACCTCACCGGTCGGCTTCAGGATCAGCGGATTGATTTCCGCGAGATCGCAGTCACCCTTCGTGAAGCAGTCGTAGAGCTTGACGAGGATGTCGGCGACGCCATCGAGTGCGCGCTCGGGGATCTTCGCCTCGACTGCAGCCTGACGTGCGCGAGCAGCGCTCAGACCATCGATCGGATTGATGTGCAACTTGACGATGGCGGTCGGATCCTTGGCCGCCACCTCCTCGATCTCGACACCACCCTGCGCCGACAGCATCAGCAGGTGCTGCTTGGCTGCGCGATCGAGCGTGAACGACGCGTAGTACTCCTCGGCGATGTCAGAGGCGTGTTCCACCCACACGCGCTTGACGACATGACCCTTGATGTCCATCCCGAGGATGTTGCCCGCGTGCAGTCGCACTTCGTCCGCGTTGGTCGCGAGCTTGATGCCACCGGCCTTACCGCGACCGCCGACCTGCACCTGCGCCTTGACGACGACCGGATACTTCGCCTTCTCCGCCTCTGCGACCGCTTCGTCGACGGTGTGCGCGACACCACCTGCGGACACCGGGATGCCGAACTTCGCGAAGTATTGCTTGCCTTGATATTCGAAGAGGTCCATGTCTCTGCTTTCTATGCTTCGCGAGCATCGAGCGCTTGCTCGAGCCAGGTGGCGATGTCCTTGAGCGAGGATCCGGGACCGAAGATCTCCGAGACGCCCTGATTGCGCAGTTCGCGCGCATCCGCATCGGGGATCACGCCACCGCCGAACACGAGGACGTCACCGAGCTTGCGGGTTCGCAACTCTTCCATCACCCGTGGAAAGAGGGTGAGGTGTGCGCCCGACAACAGTGAGAGCCCGACGGCGTCGACGTCCTCCTGCAGTGCGGTCTCGGCGATCTGCTCGGGGGTTTGGTGGAGGCCGGTGTAGATGACCTCGAAACCGTGGTCACGCAGCGCCCGAGTGATGGTCTTTGCCCCGCGGTCGTGTCCATCCAGACCCGGCTTGGCCACGACAACGCGATACGGACGCTTCACGAGACATAAACCCTACGCCCTCGACCGTGACCCATACCAACCCGCCACGACCGTGCCAGTCGCCCACTCATCAGCCACACTTGTCCTATGTTTCGCCCCGAATTGCGCTCACCGGTCGCCCGTGCCGTGGCGCCGATCCTCGGCGGAATCCTGTTCTTTGCCGCACTCTTCGGAGTGACATGGCTGATGGCCGACCTCGCCACCGACCGTGCCGAAGTCAGCGTCCAGCCCGGTGACCGCACCTTCGTCGTCGGCAACGTGGAGGACATCGCCGAAGCGGTGAAGACCGATGGACCGATCCTGTATCCGGACCTGAGGGACGCGACGGGCAAGCGGTCGATCGTGATCGAACACAACGGCGAGGACCCCGCAAAGGGCTGGCAGGTCTACTACGCCTACCCGGCCGATCGTGACGAATCCTGTCTCGTCACACAGATCGCCCGCACGCACACCTTCACCGACTGCGAAGGCCGCACGCTCGCCGTCGAGGAATTGATGGCGCCCCTCGACGTGCGCCCGATCGTCGAGAACAAGACGACGCTCCTGATCGACCTGCGCGGAAACTAAACCGCCTTCAGCGGTGCCCAGGCGAGTGAAAGGTGCTTCGTCCCGACGAGTGAGAAGCGAATCGTCGCCTCCGCCTTCTCGCCTTCGCCACGAATGTCGATGATCACGCCTTCGCCGAACGTCGGATGCACGACATCGCTCCCCACGCGGAATCCGTGGTTGACCGGCTGCTGCACCGCACTGGTCGTGATTCGTCGATCGAGTCGTGGCAGGTTCGCGCGCGACGGCGTGGTGGTCGCGCGATAGCGACGAGAGTCCTCGCCGGTGTCGACGCTGCCTTCCTTGTGCACGAGTTCGTCAGGGATCTCGCTCAAGAATCGTGATGGTGGGTTGTACTGCGTGTTGCCCCACAACGTGCGGCTCCAGGAATGCGTGAGGACGAGTTGTTCTTCCGCACGCGTGATACCGACGTAGGCAAGTCGGCGCTCTTCTTCCAACTCGACGGGATCGTTCAACGCCCTCGAGTGTGGGAAGACTCCTTCTTCGACGCCGACGATGAACACGACCGGGAACTCGAGGCCCTTCGCCGAGTGGAGGGTCATCAACGTGACGTGATTGTCCTCGGACAACTCGTCGGTGTCGGCGACCAGTGACACCTGCTCGAGGAACTCATCCACCACGGTGAACTCACTCGCCACACCGATGAGTTCCTGGATGTTTTCCTCACGACCAGCGGACTCGACCGTGCCCTCGGCGGCAAGCTCGGCGAGATAACCACTGCGCTCCATCGCGTGGCGCAAGACGACTCCCGGACCCTGGTCGATCAGTGCTCCGCACTCGTCGATGAGTGCGTTGAATGCAACGATCCCCTTGGCCGCCGCGCCGCCCACACCAGCTGCTGCAGGGTCACGCAACGCAAGCGCAAAGGAGATACCCGCGGAAGCCGCATAGGCGTCGATCTTGGCAAGCGAGGAGTCCCCGATTCCACGCTTGGGTGTGTTGACCACACGCTTCAAGTTGATCTCATCCAGCGGATTGGCCGCGACGTGGAGGTACGCGAGGGCGTCCTTCACCTCGCGGCGGTCGTAAAACTTCGTTCCGCCCACGACCTTGTACGGCAGACCTGCATAGATGAACGACTCCTCGAGGACACGGCTCTGGGCGTTCGTGCGATAGAACACGGCGAGCTCGCTCCACTTGCGGTGCTCCTTGTCGTGCAGGTCACGCAGGCGCGCCACCACCCAGTTGGCCTCGTCGAATTCGTCATCGGCGAAATACCGCACGATCTTTTCGCCGGTGCCGCGGTCGGTCCACAACTCCTTGGGCTTACGCGCCTCGTTGTGGGTGATGACCGCGTTCGCTGCGTCGAGGATGACTTGGGTGCTGCGGTAGTTCTGCGCGAGCACGACCGTCGTCACTTCGGGAAATGCATTTTCGAATTCGAGGATGTTGCGGAAGTCCGCGCCACGGAAGCGATACACCGACTGGTCGGTGTCACCAACGACGCACACGTTGTGGTGAGCGGCGCCGAGCATCAACACGATCGCGTTCTGGGCCATGTTCGTGTCCTGATACTCGTCGATCAAGATGTGTTGGAAGCGCTCCTGATAGGTGCGCAAGACGTCTGGGTGTTGACGGAACAGTCGGACGGTGTTGGTCAGGAGATCGTCGAAGTCCATCGCACCGGCCTTCTCCAAGCGGTGCTGATACTCGCGATACACCTCGACGTACTTTTCGTCGATGAAGTTGGATGCATGCGACGCCGCGTCGTGGGGAATGATCAACTCGTTCTTCCACAAGCTGATGCGGGCTTGCACGCCGCGGGCAGGGAACTTCTTCGGATCCAGTCCCTTGTCGCGGATGACGTAGCCGACCAGCCGCTGCGAGTCGGATTGGTCGTAGATCGAAAACGTCTTCGGGTAACCGATGTGTTCGGCCTGCGCGCGCAGGATGCGCACACACGCGGAGTGGAACGTCGAGACCCACATCTTGTGGGCGACGGGCCCGACGAGTGCCGCCACGCGTTCCCGCATCTCGCCCGCGGCCTTGTTGGTGAAGGTGATCGCAAGGATGTGCATCGGATGCACACCCGTATCGATGAGATGGGCGATGCGCTGGGTGAGAACCCGGGTCTTGCCCGATCCTGCACCTGCAACGACGAGCAGAGGGCCACTCGGATGCAACACGGCATCGCGTTGATCTGGATTGAGTAGCGAGAGATCGATAGTCATCGGCGCGGGTTCAGCACCGGGTCACGAACGCTGCAACACGCGCACAGGAAGCTGGCGCGGACCGCGAACCTGACCGAGGCTCCACGTCACTGCCGACTTGTCGGCGAGCTCGAACTTCGGGAATCGCCGGATGAATTCCTCGACCGCGACGCGCAATTCGAGCCGCGCGAGGTTGGAACCGAGGCAGCGGTGGATGCCGAGACCGAAGGCGAGGTGGCGATTGTGTTCACGATCGATGATCACCTTGTCGGCATCAGGAAACACGTCCGGGTCGCGGTTCGCCGCAGGGAATGCCAGGAGTACGTTCTCCCCCGCCTTCACCGGGCAGCCGCCAATCTCTGCATCCTGGGCGATCATGCGTGCCATCGTCACCGGCGCGTATGCGCGCAGGAGTTCTTCGATTGCCGTCGGCATCAGTTCTGGTTCGTTGACGAGGCGCGCGAGATCGTCTGCGTGCTGCGCGAGGTGCCAGATGGACGATCCGATCGAGCTCCACGTCGTGTCGATGCCAGCAACGAGCAACAACACGATCGTGCCGACGATGTGTTGCTTCTCCAGTGGACGGTCGTAGATCTTGGCGTTGAGCAGGAATCCGATCAGGTCATCGCGCGGATTCTCGATGTGATCCTCGACGTGTGCGAGGAGATACGCATCCAATTTCTCGAAGCCACCCTGGCGCTCACCGAACTCCGCGCCGATCTCTTCGAGGACGAGGTGCACCGTCTCGCGGAAGTAGTCGCTGTCCTCGACCGGAAGTCCGAGCATGCGCGCGATGACGTACACCGGGATGTGCTGGGCGTACTGCACGGCCGCATCGACGACATCTGTGTCGCCCATCCGATCCAACAACTCGTTGCACAACCTGCGCACCTCGGGTTCCCATTCGGCGATGACCTGCGGGCTGAATGCGGGCAACAAGAGACGTCGTGCATCTGCGTGGAACGGCGGATCGGAAGTGATTGGCGGTGCCGCGCCGATTGGGGCGAGCGAGACGCGCTCTTCGAGCGGTGGTCGGTTGGCGAGCACCGCGCCCTCGGAAGAGAAACTGTCGGTGTCACGGGCAACGGCAGCGACGTCGTCGTGTCGCACCGGCAGCCACGCTCCGCCATAGCGGTTGGTGTGGGCGACGGGACACGTTGCGCGCAGGTCGTCCCAAATCTGGTGAGCGTTTTCGTTGTAGGCGGGATCGGCGTGGTCGAAGTCGGTTGCCCAATCTTGAACGGGTTTCACGCGAGCCATGCATTCAGGGTACTCATCGGTGAGGCAGACTTTCGGGTCGTGCCGTCGTCATCGTCCCCCAAGTCGACCTATCTCGTCCTCCTACCGCCGTCGGAAGGCAAGGCCGAGGGTGGGGCGACGAAGAGTGCATGGAAACCATCGAGCGGAACGTTCGGTCGACAGCTCGGCGATCAACGCACCGACATCGCACAACGTCTCGCCCGCATCAAGGGCGGCGATTCGACCCTGCTCGGCGTCAAGGGCGACCTTCTCGTGCGGGCGACGGCAGCCAACCGCGCACTCGTTGGCGCGCCAACACTTCCCGCGTGGCAGCGCTACACCGGCGTGGTGTGGGACCACCTCGACATCGCCACGTTGTCCGCACCTCAACGCACGCGTGCGCTGAACAACATCGTGGTCGTCTCGGGACTTCTCGGTCTCGTGCGCGCGGCAGATCCCGTCCCCGACTATCGATTGAAGATGGGCGCCCGACTCGCCCCGTTCGGGACCCTCTCCAAGTGGTGGATGGCGCACGTGTCCTCCACGCTCGAGGAATTCGCCGGCTCGCTCATCGTCGTCGATTTGCTCCCACAGGAGCACCGTGCGGCACTCGACAAGTCGTTGTGTGCGTCACCGACCTGGAGGCGTGTGTCGCTGAACGAACGCTCAGGTGCCGCAGGTGGGCACGATGCGAAGGCGGCAAAGGGACGCCTCGCTCGACACCTCCTGCAAACCTGTGCGAAGGGTGCCGACGTCAATCGTGCGTTGAAGTCGTTTCGTGACCCGCGTTTCGTCGTCGCGGTCGACTGACTACTTCAGCTTCGCGTCGAAGAAGTCGAGCACCTTGTCGATGCCGACCTGCTGCGGTTGCTCGGTGAGCACCGAGTGGTCACTCTTGGCCTGCGACGGGAACTCGACCGCAATGAACGCATCCCCGAGCAACCTGCGCAACGAGTCGAATCGTGTGCCGACCAACTTGTCTCCCGTGTACCGCAGGCCCAGCACCTGACAGCCCGCCTCGGCACGCTCGCGGACGCGGACCACTTCCTCTGCGGTGAGACCGAGGTCGCCCGCGCGGGCCTTGCCCATCGCAAACGGCAACGACGGCTGCGAAAGGACCGGTGCAACCATCACGTCGTCGACCATCATCCCGAGTGCAAAACCACCGGAGAAACACATGCCGACCGCA
Organism: Ilumatobacteraceae bacterium; assembly: GCA_036804285.1. Lineage (GTDB taxonomy): Bacteria > Actinomycetota > Acidimicrobiia > Acidimicrobiales > Ilumatobacteraceae > UBA3006. The sequence continues at coordinate 57,182 of DAIRSS010000001.1, read as the reverse complement.
CCGATGCCCTTGCCGCCGACGCGCCCGTGTACGTCCTTGGCCAATGCACGCAACCAGCCAACGACGGGCGAGGACTTCCCCATTGCCAGCGTCGAGAACTCGCGCGAGACACAGATCTTGGCCATCGACGATCCCATGTAGGAACCGCTCGGTGGCCGACCAACGTCGCCGACGAGGAGTGGCATCACCACGCTGAAACCGCGTGCGACGACACGTTCGGCGAACTCGAGCACCTTGGGCGTGATGCCCGGGATCTCGTGCACGACGATCACACCAGGACCTGAACCTTTTGTGTAGGTGGTGTGTGTAATGCCGTTTGCCGTGAACGAGCCCGTCGTCCAACCGTCGAGTGAAGTCGTCATGACCTCACAGTAGCGAAAGAAGACGTCGCGCTTTTCGGTCAGCGAGGACGAGCGACGCCAACGACACGCGACCAGGAGATCGCGCTGACCTTCACGACATCACCGGTACGCGGTGCATGAACCATCTGCCCACCACCGATGTACATCCCCACGTGGTGGATCGGATAGCCCGAAAAGACGAGGTCGCCCGGCTGAATCGCCGCCGTGGGAATTCGTGTCAACCCCGCGTACTGCGTACGTGACGTGCGCGGAATGCCGACGCCCGCAACTCCCCACGCCCATGACGTGAGACCCGAACAGTCGAATGCACTGCCCGGCGACTTTGCGCCGAAGCGATAGCGCACGCCGAGCTGCGACAGCGCGGCCTTGATCGCTGCACCTGCCTGTGATGACGGAGCGATGATGTTCGTGTACTTCTTCGACTTGAACGACTCGGCCTCGCGCTGGGCGAGTTCGAGTGCGGCCTGCTCGCGGCGCTGACGCTCACTGCGCAACAACGAACCAAGTTCACGCTCCGCTGCTGCTTGACGTGATTCATAGTCAGCTGCGAGCGCCTCAGCCGCGCTCAGTCGACCTGCTGCATACTTGGCCAGATCCTGTGCCTTCTTGCGCTGCTTTTCGAGCGTGGCACGTTCCTTCAACAAGTCGTCAATGAGTCCCTGCAGCGCGTCGGTATTGCCTGCACCCGTGTTCAACGCCGACGACGTGAGGTACTTCTTGCGCACGCTGTCGGTGAGTGAACTCGTCGAACTCAAGATGCTCGAGAGACTGCTCGATGCGCCACCGCGGATCAGCGACCGCAATGCCACCTGCTGGAGCTCGGCCTGCATGGCGGCGAGCTCCTTTTCCTTCTGTGCGATGCGAGCCTCGGTCGCCTTGATCTCGATGTCGAGGTCCTCCATGTCGTTGACCGCGAGCGCATAGGTCTCGCCCAAGGCGTCGATCTGCTCTCCGATCCGGTCGAGTTCCTCGATGATCTCGTTCACTCGGCGCTGCTGGTCGCTCGACCCACCCGTCCCAGGGGACGGGGTCGCGGACGCCACCGGGACCCCCACCGTCAGCGAAACGGCAAGGAAAGAGGCGACCAGGGTCGGGACGCGTCGTCGAAGTCGCCGATCGGCGAGACGAAACATGATGGGATGAGTCTACCGATTATGACGATTTGATGTCAGACGGGCTCCAGAGCCCGTAAATCAAGGGCTTTGGGTTACTCCCACTCGATAGTGCCCGGGGGCTTTGACGTGATGTCGTAGGCGACCCGATTGACACCCTTGACTTCGTTGATGATTCGTGACGACATGCGCTCCAGCAGGTCGTACGGAAGTCGGGCCCAGTCGGCCGTCATCGCATCCTCGCTCGTGACGGCCCGAATGATGATCGGATGTCCATAGGTGCGCTCGTCCCCCATCACGCCGACGGAACGAATGTCGGCGAGGACGGCAAAGGCCTGCCAGATCTCTCGCTCGAGGCCCGCCAGTCGAATCTCTTCGCGCACGATCGCATCGGCATCCTGCAACAGCGCAACGCGCTCGGGCGTCACCTCGCCGATGATTCGCACGCCGAGACCTGGACCCGGGAACGGTTGGCGCCACACGATCTCATCGGGCAGCCCGAGTTCACTCCCGAGCTTGCGCACCTCGTCCTTGAACAGCGCGCGGAGTGGTTCGCACAACTCGAGTGTCATGTCTTCAGGAAGTCCGCCGACGTTGTGGTGACTCTTGATCACGCTCGCCTTGCCGTCCACACCACCACTTTCAATCACGTCGGGATACAGCGTGCCCTGGACGAGGAACTTCGCATCCGTGATGCCACCCGTGTGCTCCTCGAAGATGCGCACGAACAACTCCCCAATCGCCTTGCGCTTGGCTTCTGGTTCGGTCACTCCGCGCAACTTCTCGAAGAAGCGGCTCCCAGCATCCACGTGGACGAGTTCGATCCCCATGTTGCGCTTGAACGTCTCGACCACCTGTGCACTTTCGTTCTTGCGCATGAGGCCGGTGTCGACGTACACGCACGTCAACTGCTTGCCGATCGCCTTGTGCACGAGTGCCGCTGCAACCGCTGAATCCACACCACCCGAGAGTCCACAGATCGCGCGCTGGTCACCGACTTGTGCGCGAATCGCCGCAACCTGTTCATCGACGATCGAGCTCATCGTCCACGAACGTGGCGCACCGACGAGTTCGTGAATGAACCGCTCGAGGAGATCCTGACCGCACTCACTGTGCACGACTTCTGGGTGGTACTGGACACCCCAGATGCGTCGGCCGTCGTTTTCGATGACTGCCATCGGCGCGTCCGGCGTACTTGCCGTCGCGACGAATCCGGGCGGGAGAACACTGACCGCATCAAAGTGACTCATCCACACGAAGCCTTGGGCACCAAGCGATGACGGCAGGACCGACGAGGTGACCCCAGACGTCCTCGTGAGCGTCGTCCTGCCGTACTCGCCTCGACCACCACGGGACACCGTGCCACCCAATTGCTGGGCGATGAGTTGTGCGCCGTAACAGATGCCGAGGATGGGAACACCGAGGTCGTAGATCGCGGGGTCGAGCAACGGCGCCCCCTCCACGTGCACGCTGGCTGGTCCACCCGACAGGATGATGCCGATCGGCTTGGCATCGCGCACCTGTTGGGCAGAAATCGAGTGCGGCACGATCTCTGAATACACCTGGGCTTCGCGCACGCGACGAGCAATCAACTGGGCGTACTGGGCACCGAAGTCAACGACGAGGATCGTTGGCTGTTCAGGGCGACTCATAGTGCACAAGGACACTAGTTGACGATTGGTAAATGCTCGCCGGAGGTGTGACGATTGAGACGATGCTCGTGACGCTCGCGAACCAAACCGTGCCACCTCCGACGGACGAACTCGACTTGTCCTCCTGCATCGGCCTCTACCCGAAGCCGGGATGTGGAACCGAGCCACAGAGTTCGGGTGACCGCGGTGGAGCGATGCAGATCGCGGTGTTCGGCATCCTGCTCGCCGCACTCGTCGTCATCGGTGTACGGATTGCGCGCGCGATCATCGCTCGCGACCGCGCAATCGATGCCGAGTTGAAATCGAACGAGTAGTTTCGTCCTTCGTGCGAAACAACCGGGCGCTCGCCGGCGTCATCTTTGCCCTCACGAGCTCGACGCTCTACGGCATCACTCCCGTGTTCGTGCACATGGCCTACGACCGAGGCGCGGACCCCTTCGGCTTGATGACGGCTCGGTATGCGATCAGCCTGGTCGTCCTGCTCGCCGTGCGCTTTGCTCGAGTCGGACTGCGCAACTGGCCGGACCGCAAGACGAGCACGCAGTTGTTCCTCCTCGGCGCGCTCGGCCTCTACCTCAATGGCGTGTGCGTGTTCAGTGCAATGGAGCGGATGGACTCCGGTCTGATGATGGTGATCTTCTACCACTATCCGATCGTCGTCGTCTTCCTTGGCTGGTGGTTCTACGGTCAACGACCGGCGCGAGTGATCTGGCCGTGTCTCGTCGCGACGATCGGCGGCGTTGCACTCACCGCAAGTGACGTCTCGAGCGCACAGTCATCGGGTGTGTTGATCATCCTCGCGGGTGCGCTCGTGTATTCCGTCTATCAAGTCATCGGTGCGCGCGTGATGCCGCGCACGGATCTGCTCACCGGACTGTGGATCGTGTTCGCCGGTGCTGGGTTTTCCTTCGCCACGATGTGGCTGCTCGACCCACCAGGCATCGAGTCCACGATGCCCGCCAACGCAATCGCCTGGATGGCTGCGGGCGAGATCGCCGTCATCGGCACCGTGATGGCGATGGGTGCGTTCTTTGCCGGCATGAAGCGCATCGGTGCGAGCAACAGTGCAGTCATCCAGACCTTCGAAGTGATCGTCACGATCGGCATGGGCATCGCATTCCTGAACGAGTCGCTGACCGGTCGTCAGGTGCTCGGAACGGTGTGCATCCTCGGTGGTGTGGCGGTACTGGCGCGGGCAGAGTCACGGCGCGAAGCCGCCATGTCCCCACAGGTGCCCTGACCGCTCGACATTGTCCGTCCGACGAACGCCCCGTAGCCTGTAGTCGACATAGCAATTGAGTCGTACTTGCAGGGTTGGGTGAAATCCCCTACCGGCGGTGAAAGCCCGCGACCCCATCGCTTCGGCGGTGGGCTGACTTGGTGAAATTCCAAGGCCGACGGTCAGAGTCCGGATGGGAGCAAGTCGGCGTTGGTTGTGCGCGTAGTGGCGACCCCTCTCGGGCGTCGTGTTCGTTGCGCATACCCTCGTCGTTCCCTCGCCCCTGCACGCACGATGCACGGCAGAGGAACACACCATGGAACACGACGAGCACTACATGCGCAGGGCACTCGATGTCGCCCGCCACGCTCGTTTGCGTTCGCGACCGAATCCGTGGGTCGGTGCACTCGTCGTCACGGCGAGCGGAGAAGTCTTCGAAGGTGCAACTGCGGAACCCGGTGGACCACATGCAGAAGTCGCTGCACTTCGTCTCGCTGGTGCAAAAGCACAGGGAGCAACGCTGTATTGCACACTCGAGCCGTGCAATCACACGGGCCGCACCGGTCCATGCACCGAGGCAATCATCGAAGCCCGAATCGCTCGCGTCGTCGTTGGCATCGAAGATCCTGACGACAAGGTTCGTGGAACCGGCATCGCTCGCCTCCGCGCTGCAGGAGTTGACGTCACCGTCGGCGTTTGTGAGTCTGACGTTGCGCATCAACTTCGGGCCTACGTCCACCATCGTCGAACCGGTCGCCCGTACGTCGTCGCGAAGATGGCGATGACGATCGATGGTCGCGTCACCTCACCATCGCCGAGCGAACGCTGGCTCACGGGAGTTCCCGCACGCACACGCGTGCACGAATTGCGGGCCGAGAGCGACGCGATCCTCGTCGGTGCAGGCACGGTGCGCGCAGACGATCCCGAATTGACGACACGCCTGGTCGAAGGACCTTCCCCGCGTCGAGTCGTCCTCGGCTCGGCCCCCGCAACCGCCAAAGCCCATCCATGCCTCGAGTGGTCGGGCGAACTCACCGATCTGCTGGACCATCTCGGCAGCGAAGGCGTCCTCCAACTCCTCGTCGAGGGCGGACCACGCGTCGTCACGAGCTTCGAACGCGCAGATCTCGTCGATGAGTTCATCGTGCACCTTGCTGGAGTCGTCGCCGGTGGCAGCGACTCCCCCGGGCTGCTCGCTGGCTCTGGCGATGCAACTGCTGCAGACGTGCACCGTGGCGACATCGTGAGTGTCACGCCCTATGGCGACGACCTCGAGATCATCTTCAACCCCCGACGAACAAAGGCGATGCAATGACACGACGAAGCGACAGCGAAATGGCACCGATCGAAGACGTCGTTGCGGCGATCGGCCGCGGCGAGATGGTGGTCATGGTCGACGACGAGGACCGCGAGAACGAGGGCGACCTGATCATGGCGGCCCAGTACGCCACGCCGGAGAAGATCGCCTTCATCGTGCGCCACACCTCCGGCGTCGTCGTCGCCCCACTCACCGGTGAACGCTGCGACGACCTGCGCCTGCCGCTCATGGTCGACCACAACACCGAGAGCCACCGCACCGCATTCACCGTGTCGGTCGACCTCCTCGAGGGAACGACGACCGGCATCTCGGCGTCCGACCGTGCCGCCACGTTGCGCGCACTCGCCGACCCGACCGTGACGCACTCGGCATTCGCCCGCCCCGGACACATCTTTCCGCTGCGCGCCCGCGAAGGTGGCGTGCTCAAGCGCGCGGGCCACACCGAGGCTGCCGTCGACCTTGCGCGACTGGCCGGATGCGAGCCAGCGGGAATCATCTGCGAGATCCAAAACGACGATGGAACGATGGCGCGACTGCCCGAACTGCGCGTGTTCGCCAAGCAACACAACCTGCTCCTCTCCTCGATCGCAGATCTCATCGACTATCGCCGCACACACGAACGGCTCGTCGAGCGCATGGGCGAAGCGAACGTGCCGACCGAATGGGGTGGTTTCACGTGCGTCGCCTATCGCAGCACGATCGACGGCATCGAACACCTCGCCTTCGTCAAGGGCAACGTCGCAGACGGTCGTCCCGTGCTGACGCGCGTGCACAGCGAATGTCTGACGGGCGACGTCTTCGGTAGCCGTCGTTGCGACTGTGGACCACAACTCGCCTCGGCGATGCGCCAGATCGACGCAGAGGGTCGGGGCGTCGTCGTCTACCTGCGCGGTCACGAGGGTCGTGGCATCGGCATTGCGCACAAGATCCGCGCGTACTCGTTGCAGGACGAGGGTTACGACACGGTCGATGCCAACACCAAGCTCGGTCTCCCCGTCGACAGCCGCGAGTACGGCATCGGCGCACAGATCCTCGCCGACCTCGGCGCGAAAGACCTGCGACTGATGACGAACAATCCGGCGAAGTACGGCGGGATCGCCGGCTATGGACTGTCGATCGTGGAGCGCGTGCCGCTTTCGATCGAGCCGACGCCAGAGAACGCCGCTTATCTGAAGACCAAGCAGGACCGCATGGGCCACGTCTTTGATCAATCCGACATCACCGCGAAAGGACCACAGCAATGACCACCTTCGAAGGAAGCCACTCAGGACCGAGCCTGCGCGTCGGCATCGTGTGTTCGAGGTTCAACGAGTTCATCGTCACCGCGCTCCTCGATGGCGCACGCCGAGGACTCACCACCTGTGGCGTCGCGGAACACAATGTGGACGTGGCGTGGGTGCCGGGAGCATTCGAGATTCCGATCGCGATCCGCACCATGGCGACCACTGGTCGCTACGACGCGCTCATCGCCCTCGGTGCCGTGATTCGCGGTGAGACCGCCCACTTCGAATACGTCGCGGGGCCATGCTCGAACGAGATCGCTCGCATCCAGGTGGACAGTGGGATCCCCATCGGATTCTCGGTCCTGACGGTTGAAAACATCGAGCAGGCCGTCGCCCGCTCCGGCCCGGACTCGGGCAACAAGGGCGAAGAGGCCGCAATCGGTGCCATCGAGATGGCGAATGTCTTGAAGGCGATTCGCAACAAGTAGTCCTTCGCGACCCGCTCGCACACACATCATTCGCCGTCACAGATGACGGCGATCGGAGTATTCACATGGGCGCTGTCCTCGCAGTGCTCGTCGCGGCCGCGAGCGTTCTGGCCGCCCCGTCGATCAGCGAGTCTGACCAGCACTCACTCGTCACACGGATTGCCTTCGACCTCGACCTGAACAACTTCACTCGTCAGCGAGCCCTGCTCGCACGAAAGCATCCTGAACTCGACTGGACGACCGACGGATGTTCTGCCCCAGTCGTCGGAAGTGAGGGTCGCACCTTCGACTTTCGCATTCCGTGTGCGCGACACGACTTTGCCTATCGCAACTTCACCGCGCTGGGGGTTCTCGACGAGGCACTGCGAGCTCGCATCGACGACCAGTTCCGAAAGGACCTCTATCGCTCGTGTGAGCGACAACTGCGCACGCGTCGCATCCGCTGCGTCGCCTGGGCAGAGCTCTTCGTCGAGGTCGTCCGACGAGTCGGCTAGTTCGACAACGCGACGTTGATCAGTTGATGCAACATTCGTCCAGTGACTCCCCACACCGTCTCTTCGTCCAGATGGAAGAAATGGATCCGGTACTGGTGCGGCGGGAGTCCCCAGTGCTCCTCGGAGTACGTGTCCTGGCGCACGAGTTCTGCAAGCGGAACGGTGAAGACGCGGTCGACTTCGTCGTTGCGCACGTCGAGTGCGGGACGCTTCGTCACGTGTGCGACGACGGGAACGATGTAACTGCGGCTCACGTACGTTGCCATCGCGCTCATCTCGCCGATGACGTCGACCGTGTTCGGGTCGAGCCCGATCTCTTCACGAGCTTCGCGAATGGCCGCGTCAACGAACGACTCGTCGCCGTCGAGTCGGCCACCAGGAAACGACACCTCGCCCTTGTGGCTGGAGAGATGTTTCGTGCGTCGCGTGAGCACGATCTCGGGACCCTCGATTCCCTCGACGATCGGCACCAGCACTGCAGATGGTCGCGAGTTCGGGGGCGGCGGCACCTGATCGAGCGTCGTGGTGAACCGATGCACCCGCTCGATCACCGTCTGTGTCGAGCGCAATGGCGACACATCGAGCAATCGCCACGGATTGTCGGGGCGAACCCAGAACGCCGCCGGACGGGGAATGACCTGGTCGCCCCCCTGTCGTCGACCGAGGTCCGTCATCTGAACTGACGAGTACTTAGGCCTGTGGCTTCCAGCCGGAGGCGATGAGTTGTGCGAGAAGGTCGTCCATTCCAGCGGTCTTCAGGTTGGCGAGCGTCTTGCCCGGCTGTTCCTCGCCGCGCTCCCAGGTGTCCCAGGCGGCCTTCATCTTCTCTAGATCCATTGCTGGCTTCGTGAAACTCATGCTCGTGAGCCTAATGAGCCGTTGCTCACTTCCCTCGAGCCGAGCGCGCTCCCTTGCCGACGTAATTCGTGCCGAGTGCGATCACTGCGAGGATGAGACCCACGCCGAGGAGCGACACCCGAGCTTGCGCGTCGTGGTCGGCGAGGATGCTCGCGGCAATCGCACCGACGATGACCAACCAGTCGATGATCTTGTGCACCTGGCGCGGAATCACCCGATACGCACTCATCGCACCGTCGCTCATCGCCGCGTTCAACAAGATCACCGCACCGATGATGGCCGGCCACAGCGGTTCGCTCGACTGGCCTGCGAGGAACAACGTGCCGATGCCGATGATGTATTCGACGATTTGATGCAGCCAAAAGCCGCGACCTTGTGCACCCATGCTCTCGCCACACTACGCCACGAGTATCGAGTGCGGACATGACAAGGCCCCGGGTTTCCCCGGGGCCTCATCGACTGCTGTGCTGTGGAACGACTTACATCATTCCCATGCCGCCACCGGGCATGCCGCCGCCTGCAGGTGCCGGGTTCTTCTCCGGCTTGTCTGCGACGAGGCACTCGGTGGTGATGACGAGCGCGGCGATCGATGCGGCGTTCTGCAACGCTGCACGAGTCACCTTGGCTGGGTCGATGATGCCGGCCTTCACGAGGTCGACGTACTCACCGGTTGCGGCATTCAAGCCGACCGAACCCTTCTCGGATTCGACGCGCTGAATGGCGACTGCACCCTCGAGACCAGCGTTGTCCGCGATGTGACGACCTGGTGCGACGAGCGAGTCGTACACGCTGCGTGCGCCAGTTGCCTCGTCGCCCGAGAGCGACTCGACGACCTTCAACACGGCCGGACGGGTACGGATGAGTGCGGTGCCGCCACCTGCGACGACGCCCTCCTCGATCGCTGCACGAGTTGCCGACACGGCGTCTTCGATGCGGTGCTTCTTTTCCTTCAACTCGACTTCGGTCGCTGCACCCACCTTGATGACGGCAACGCCACCGGCGAGCTTGGCGAGGCGCTCCTGGAGCTTCTCGCGATCCCAGTCGGAGTCGGTGTTGTCGATCTCGGCCTTGATCTGGCTGATGCGGGCGTTGACTTCGTCCTTCTGGCCCGCGCCATCCACGATCGTGGTGTTGTCCTTGTTGATGATGACGCGCTTGGCACGGCCGAGCAGGTCGAGGGAGACGTTCTCCAACTTGAGACCGACTTCCTCGCTGATGACCTGACCACCGGTGAGGACCGCCATGTCCTGGAGCATCGCCTTGCGACGGTCTCCGAAGCCTGGGGCCTTGACGGCTGCCGAGTTGAACGTGCCGCGGATCTTGTTCACGACGAGCGTCGCGAGTGCTTCACCCTCGACGTCTTCGGCGATGATCACCATCGGGCGACCGGTCTTCATGACACCCTCGAGCACCGGCAACATCGACTGGACGGTCGAGATCTTTGCCGAGTGGAAGAGAATGTATGGATCCTCGAGCACTGCCTCCTGGCGGTCTGCGTCGGTCACGAAGTACGGCGACAGGTAACCCTTGTCGAACTGCATACCCTCGGTGAACTCGAGCTCGGTGCCGAACGTGTTCGACTCCTCGACCGTCACGACGCCGTCCTTGCCGACCTTGTCGATCGCGTCTGCGATGACCTTGCCGATGGATGCGTCAGCTGCCGAGATGGTCGCGACGCTGGCGATGTCGTTCTTGTCGTCGACTTCCTTGGCCTGGCTCTTGATCGACTCGACTGCTGCAGCGACTGCCTTTTCGATACCGCGCTTGAGACCCATCGGGTTCGCGCCTGCGGCAACGTTGCGCATGCCGTGCTGGACCATCGCCTGGGCGAGGACCGTTGCGGTCGTGGTTCCGTCACCGGCCACGTCGTTGGTCTTCGTCGCGACTTCCTTGACGAGCTGAGCGCCCATGTTCTCGAACGGATCTTCCAGTTCGACTTCCTTGGCGATCGACACGCCGTCGTTGGTGATGGTCGGTGCGCCGAACTTCTTGTCGAGCACCACGTTGCGACCCTTTGGTCCCAACGTCACCTTCACTGCGTCGGCGAGCTTGTTCACGCCGGCTTCGAGGGCGCGGCGTGCCTCTTCGTCAAACTTCAGTTGCTTTGCCATGTGTGTCTTCGTTCCTTTTGTGTGGTGGGGGGATTACTTGCCGACGATTGCGAGAACGTCGCGGCTGGTGAGGATGAGCAGGTCCTTGCCCGAGTGGCTGACTTCGGTGCCGCCGTACTTGCTGTACAAAACGGTGTCGCCGACCTTGATGTCGAGCGGGAAGTGCTTGCCTTCGTCGTCGCTCCAACGGCCTGGGCCGACGGCGAGCACCTTGCCCTGCTGCGGCTTTTCCTTGGCGGTGTCGGGAATGACGAGACCAGATGCCGTGCGCTCCTCGGCTTCGCTTGGCTCAACAACGATCCGGTCGTCTAGGGGCTTCAGGTTCATATGGTGGGGTCCTCCGTGTCGGCGGAACGGCTGGTTCCGCGCTGTTGAACGTGTTTCTTGCTGTTAGCACTCAAACGGTGCGAGTGCTAAGGATAGGGCTCTAGGCCCCGATTTTCCAACTGAAGCCCACATTGGCAAGGAGGTCCCCGAGGGCCCCGACCGGCAGCCCGATGACCGCCGAGGTGTTCCCGACGACCCGCTCGACGAGGACCCCGCCGTCCCCCTGGATCGCATACGCGCCCGCCTTGCCCATCGACTCCCCGGTCCCCAGGTACCACTCGAGGAGCTCATCGGAGATCGGCACCATCGTGACGAGGGACGTCTCGAGGGTTTCAGCGACACGCTCCCCTCGAATCACTGCGACCGCCGTGTGCACGCGGTGCGTTCGACCGGACAATGACTTCAGCATGCGCCGTGCATCGTGTGCGTCGGTCGGTTGCCCGAAGATCTCGCCGTCGACGTCGACGGTCGTGTCCGAGCCGATGACGACGCGCGTAGGACCTGCCGTCGGATGGCGTCGCGCGACGACGCGCGCCTTGGCGAGCGCGAGCCTGCGCACGTGTGCCATTGGCGTCTCGCCCTCCAGCGGAGATTCGTCCAGATCCGCAGGCTCGATCGAAAACGACACCACTCCTTCACCGCATGCATGATCGAGGAACTGCGTCAACAACTCGACTCGCCGTGGTGACCTGGACGCAAGCACGATGTCGGCTTGCGCGAGCGGCGTCGGCGCGTCAGCCACCACTGAGTGCCATCACGTCCCCGTCGTCGGGGATCGTCATGTCGTCGCGGTCCGCGAGATAGTTCTCGGGCAGCTGCACCTTGATCGGACCGTTCGTGTGTCCACGAGAGATGCGCTCGCCACCGGGCACGATCTCGATGCTGCGGTCGAGCGACGCGGCAAGTCCGCGCAGCTCGTCCAAAGACGAGATCTCACTGAACGATCGACGCATCGCTCCACCGACGGGGTAACCGGTGAGATACCAGCTCGTGTGCTTGCGGAAGTCGCGAATGCCACGATCCGCACCGAGGTGCGCGCACAACATCTCACCGTGTTCGACCATGAGGTCGAGGACGTCACCGAGCAGTGGCGTCGGCGAGATCGGCTTTCCACTGAAGGCGTCGATGAGATCGCGGAACAGCCACGGCCGACCGAGGCAACCGCGCCCAATTACGACGCCATCACAACCGGTCTCGTTCACCATTCGCACGGCGTCACTTGCTTCCCAGATGTCGCCGTTGCCGAGGACGGGGATCGAACCGACGGCCTGCTTCAACTCTGCAATCGCCTCCCACCGCGCACTCGGCGCATAGTGCTGCTGCGCGGTACGGGCGTGGAGCGCAATCGCTGCGGCACCCTCTTCTGCACAAATCACTCCGGTCTCCACGTGCGTGAGCAGTGAGTCGTCGATTCCCATGCGGAACTTGCACGTGACCGGGATCCCATAAGTGCTGGCGGTCTTGACCGCTGACCGGACGATCGCGCGCAACAAGTTGCGCTTCACCGGAACCGCGGCTCCTCCACCGCGACGCGTGACCTTCGGTGCAGGACAGCCGAAGTTCATGTCGATGTGATCGACTCGCCCCTCGCGCCCGAGCTTGTCGATCGCCGCACTCAGCATCGCGGGGTCGCTGCCGTACAACTGCAAACTGCGGAATGACTCGTCGGAGGAAAACGTGAGCATGGTGTCGGTCTTTCGGCTCCCGTGCACGATCCCGGTCGCCATCACCATCTCGTTCACGTAGACGAGACCAGGACCGAAGCGTCGGCACAGACTGCGAAAGGGAGCGTTCGTCACTCCCGCCATCGGCGCAAGCACGACCGGTGGCCACACCTCATGTGTTCCGAGGCGCAGTGGCGCAAGGACGGGGGTGGGAGTCGCTTCGGTCGCGGTCATCGGGGAATCGAATCGGTGAGTTTCAGGTTCGGCAGCGCACCGCTCGACAGCGGCGACGCTCCGTCACTGCGCAAACGGTACCAACCGGCCGACGCGATCATTGCGGCATTGTCCGTGCACATGGCCCGACTGGGCAAGACGAGGCGCCAGCCCGACTCCGCGCACACCCGCGACATCTCGTCCCGCAGCAACGAATTCGCCGCCACACCTCCACCGAGGGCGATCGTGCGGGCACCGCACGCTCGCGCAGCCGACGTCGCCTTGGCCACGAGCACGTCGACGACTGCGCGCTGGAATGACGCCGCAACGTCCGCCGTCGATACCTCGGGATGCTTGCGCACGTGGTTGACGACCGCCGTCTTCAGACCGCTGAACGACAAGTCCAATCCGTCGTGCAGCATCGCGCGCGGGAAGTCAATCGCTTCGCCGTCCCCCGTCTGTGCGATGCGATCGATCGCTGGTCCGCCTGGATGGCCAAGTTCGAGGAACCGCGCAACCTTGTCGAAGGCCTCACCCGCTGCGTCGTCGATCGTTTGGCCGACGATGCGATAGCGGCCATGCCCCTGCACGTCGACGAGGAGGGTGTTACCGCCCGATACGAGTGCGACGAGCATCGGGAACTCGACATCTGGATCGTCGAGCAGCGCCGCATAGAGATGTGCCTCGAGATGATTCACGCCAACGAAGGGCACGTCCAATGCGAGCGCGATCGACTTCGCCGCGCTCACTCCGACGAGGAGCGCTCCGATGAGCCCGGGCCCGACCGTTGCCGCTACCGCATCAATCCGGTCGAAGGACACGTTGGCGCGCGAAAGTGCCTCGTCGATCACCGGAGTCAACGCCTCGACGTGCGCGCGGCTTGCGATTTCCGGAACCACTCCACCGAAGCGCGCATGTTCTTCGATTTGCGTGGCGACCACGCTCGAGAGCACGTCGTTGCCACCCATGACGACGGCGGCCGCGGTCTCGTCGCAGCTCGTCTCGATGCCGAGGATCACCGTTGCGTCGTCGACGTTCACGGTCTGCTCCGTGCGATCTCGCGGATGCGCTCGGCGAAGGCATCACTTTGGATGTCCTGGCACCACATCACGATCGCGTCGTCGGTGTTCTCGTAGTACTTCTTGCGGATTCCCGCAGGCGCAAACCCGAATCGTCGATACAACTCCTGGGCGACGTGATTTGTGTGGCGAACCTCGAGCGTGAGTGCCTGGAATCCACGCTCGCGCGCCTCCCATGCCAACTCGAGCATCAGCTCGGTCGCGACGCCACAGTTCTGCCATCGCGGGCTGACGGCGATGTTCGTGATGTGGGCGTCGTCATTCGAAAACAGCAGTCCGCAGTAGCCGACGAGTTCGCGACCGACGCGGGCGACGAGATAGAGCCGCTGATTGCGGTGCATCATCTCGATCTCGTCCTGGAACACCTTCTCCGTCCAAGGCTTCGGATACACCGCATTTTCGATCGGCATGATCTCGCGAATGTCGCGACGCTGCATCTGCACGATCACGAGCTCGGGATTCGACTTGTCGGCCTGTTGCGGGCCGTGTCGCTTGACGATGCGATCGAGGATGCTCACGACGACCTCGTCGACCAATTGATCTCGGCATCCGGCTGGCGCAGATAGCGAGGCGAGACGTCCTTGGCCGCCACCCACTCCTCGCGACGAGCCCGCTCGTAACCGATCCGTGCGACGTGTGCCGCGCTCGGCACGGCGCTCGACTCGGCGGCGAATTCGAACGCCGGAACGACACCGCTCAATCGCTCGGTGAAGTCCTCACGATGTCGAAGCGCGCCGGTCCCCGCGAGGACGACCGACTGCCCCCGATCTGCAATGTCGACGATGCAGGACTCGACGGATCCGATCTGCACCTCGCCCACCTGGCGCATGGCGCCATCAAGAGTCCTGTTGAGCGACCAGAACACCTCTCCTCGACGCGCGTCGATCACCGATGCAACGACGTCACACTCACTCGTCACGCTTCTTGCAACGGCCTCCACACTCGACACTTCGATGACACCGACGTCGAGCACTTGGGCGAGCGCCTTGGCACTTGCGAT
>DAIRSS010000001.1:0-41962 GCA_036804285.1 Ilumatobacteraceae bacterium | reverse complement strand
ACACTTCGATGACACCGACGTCGAGCACTTGGGCGAGCGCCTTGGCACTTGCGATCCCGACACGCATGCCGGTGAAGAGCCCCGGACCGACGTCGACCGCGATCCCGCCGACATCACGCAGGTCAACGCGAGCCTGCGAGCACACATGCTGGATCATCGGCGTGAGTGCTTCGGCATGCTGCCGGTCGCTGCGAATCTCGCTGAATGCAACGACGTCTTCGCCGTCGTGCAGCGCGACGCTCACCGATTCCGTCGCCGTGTCGAGTGCGAGCAAGATCACGAACCGCTCCAATACGAAACGGCTCTTCGCAACAGATCCCAGCGCGACTCCCAACGGGATCCGATCCAGCGGATCGTGATCGTGCGCGCATCGGGGTTCGTCGCGAGGTGCTCGATCGCGATCTCGAGTCCTGCGCCGAGGTCACCCTTGGCGACGTCTCCCCACTCGACGAACACGACACCACCTTGTGCTGCGAGATCGTCGAGCCCGAGATCGGCGAGTTCACCCGTGCGCTCGAGTCGGTAGAGGTCTGCGTGGTGGAACGGGAATTTCGCACCGTCGTAGGTGTGCACCAGATTGAACGTCGGAGAGGTCACCGGCTCGGTGATTCCGAGGGCGCTCGCGAGTGCCTGCACGAAGAACGTCTTCCCCGCACCCATCTCCCCCGCCAGCGAAACGACGTCGCCGGCACGCAGGAGCGGAGCGATCGCACCCGCGACACCACGCGTGTCGTCAGCCGAAGAGATGTGCAGAGTGATCATGAGCGCTCGTTCAGCGTAGGTAGATCCGCGGCACTCTCGCGCTGATGCCGCAGGTGACCTCGTAGCCGATGGTTCCAAGCAGGTTCGCCCACTCGTTCGCCGACACGCGCTCCGAGCCCTGGGACCCGAGCAAGACAACTTCATCGCCGATGCGCACGACGTCGTTCCCGCAGTCCACCATCACCTGGTCCATCGTCACCATGCCGGCAAATGGTCGGCGCTTGCCACCGATCACGACCTCACCGCGCTCCCACAGCGCTCGGCGCACCCCGTCTGCGTATCCGATGGGCACGGTCGCAATCGTGCTGCGGCTCGTCAACGGCCGACGCAGTCCATACGACACCGCCTGGCCGGCCTCCAGCACCTGCACATGCGACACCTTTGCCTTGAGCGACATCACCGGCTCGAGTGCGACTGCGACCGGCGAGCCGAAACTGTCACTTCGCGCATCGCCGGGGATTCCGTACATCGCGATTCCCACACGGCTCTCCAGTCGCAACACTTCGGCGACGTGACGCAGCGCGCCTGCCGAATTCTCGAGATGACGATGAGCGACATCGATGCCGTGGTCCTTCAAGTCGTTGAGCACTCCGGCAAAGGCCCGCACTTGCTTCTCCGTCGCGTCGTTGCGCGTGGCGTCATCGGCGGTGGCGAGATGCGAATAGACGCCCTCGAGAGAGAGCCACGGATGTTGATGCACCTGTTGCGCACGCTGCACCACTTCGCTCGGGGCAACACCGACGCGGTGCATTCCGGTATCGACTTTCAGGTGCACCGCACAGACGATGTTCATCTCTTCTGCCACTGCGCCGAGTGATGCGATCGACTCGGCGTTGTAGACGGTGGCGATGAGACCGTTTCCGACGAGTTGGCGATGCTGCTCGGGCGGCTGCTCACTCATCACGAGGATTGGTGCAGCAATTCCCGCACGACGAAGGGTGACTCCCTCATCGACGAGCGCGACGCACAGCCCGATCGCCCCCGAATCGATCGCGACACGTGCACACTCGACTGCCCCATGTCCGTAGGCATCGGCTTTCACCACCGCCCACACCGAGTGCGTCGTTGTGTCCGCGACGATCGCCTCGACGTTGCGGGCGAGTGCCCGAAGGTCGATCTCCGCCCACGCCCAGCGCTGCGTCATCGGCAACCCTTACGAGGCGGCGACGACGGCGACCGCCACCGTCTCGGTGTGCGTGATCGACACGTGCCAGGAAGAGATGCCTCGCTGCGAGGCAAGCTGAGCCGCCCTTCCGACGACCTTCAATGCCGGCTGTCCGGTCGGCTGACGTTCGATGCTGACGTCGTGCAGGTCGAATGCACCAAGTCCGACGCCGAGTGCCTTCATGGTCGCCTCACGCACTGCGAAACGTGCGGCAAGACTCGCTGCATCGTCGTTGCGTCCCGCGAGTGAGGCAAGTTCCTGAGCGGTGAACACTTTCGAACGTAGCGACGGCGTGCGGTCGAGTGCTCGCGAGAATCGTGCAACGTCCACGGCATCGACTCCGAGACCCTTCACGTCGTCACCCGTTGTCGCTCGAACGCCAATGGTTGGCGGTCTCGCTGATTGGCAAGATGAGCAGGTCCTCGACCGACACCTCGGCGAGTCGATCCTCTCTGAACGAGCCCTCGGTCTCCGTCACCCAGTCGACGAGTCGATTGAATCGATCGTCGTAGCCCTGCAGTACCGACTTCATCGCCGCGGCCGGAAGCGAGGGGTGGAACAGGACGTGCAGGAGTGTGATCCCCGTCGTCTCATTGCCCTTCGTCTCGGGCACGAAGATGACGGTGCGACCGTCGCGGCGACCACGGGCGACGAGCACGTTGCGATCGGTGGCGACGCGATGCTTGGTGCCCACGAGATTCGAATTGCGATCGACACGCGAGGTGAGTTCGCGCGAGATTCCCCCGCGATCGATGACGCTCACCATCGCCGAGTTCGACTCGACCTCGCCCTCGATGCGGTAGCGAGTGAAGCCGACGACCGACTTGACCGCAGGATCGAGATCGGCGATGACCTTGAGTGCCTTGTACGACAGACGATCGCGTGCGACACCAGCATTGAGGAGTGCCTGCACGAGCGGCCTGTCGAGGAGTCCCTCGTCGCTGCGTGAGATACCGACGGTCACCGTCTTTGCCTGGTGCTTGATCGCGTCCACAGGTCGCGTCAATTCATCGATCGCACGGGTCAGCGCACTCGTCGTGTCATCGAGGAGTGCCTCAGGGCTGCTGATCTTCCCCGAGTCGTTTTGGTACGCCTGCAGCGGATCGTTCGCCATCACGTTGCGAAGAACCGTGACGACGCGAACCGCAGTGGAGGCCTCGAGGTTGCCGTCGTAGGTCCCCGTGGTGAGGGCATCGAAGAAGCGTCGCGCCGGGGTTCCAATGTCGGTGCGCACCTTGGACAACAGTTCGCTGCCCACGCCTCCGCGCTCGACGGCATGTTCGATGACCTCGCGCGCAGACCGCAGCGGTCGAGCAAGCGAGTCGATCGCGAGCGCAGCCTCGTAACCGAAGAGGTGCCCGACCATCACGCTCAGGATGAAGGCGACGCGATGGTCCACGTTCGGCACGCTGATCACCGCCGCGGCGGCATCGAAGCGCTGCTCGCCTTCGGTGGCGATCACGATCGGCAGCGCCTTGTGCGCGCGATAGATCGCGATCTCCTTGGCGACGTCGCTCGCGGTGCCGTCGTTGAGCCCCGTCGCGCACACGATGATCATCGGCTCACACGAGAGGTCGATGTGCTTCTTGTCCTCGGTGATGTCGCAGGCGATCGACTTGTAACACAGCTCGGAGAGCTTGATGCGCACTTCCTCTGCGGCAACCGCGTTGAATCCGTTACCGACGACGGTCCAATAGCGACGTGCGGGCGCGAACTGGCGCGCGGCCTCAGCAATCTTCTGACGCGAGCCGAGCACCGTCTGCATCGCATCCGGAATCGTGCGCAGTGCGGCGAGCAACTGGTGCCGCTCGTCGTTGCTCCCCGAGCCGAGGACATCGGAGATGGCACATGCATACAGCGCACCTGCGGCCACCTGCGAGTAGAACGCCTTCGTGCTCGCCACGCTCATCTCCACGTCACGCCCGTCCGAGGTATAGAGGACGCCGTCTGCTTTGGCTGCGAGTTCACTGCCGCGACGATTGACGATCGCAAGGATCGCAGCTCCGCGACTGCGAGCGAGGTCGACCGTGCGATTGGTGTCGGTGGTCGTCCCGCTCTGGCTGATCGCCACGACCAACGTGTCGGACATGTCGAGGTCGAGCTGGAAGCCGGACAACTCCGTCGCCGGAAGTGCGTCCACTTGCACCGAGTGGTCGACGAGCGTGCGCAACAACTGCGCAAGGCTGCGTCCCGCGATGGCTGCAGTGCCCTGGCCAATCACACGAATGCGGGCGAACTTGTGTTGTGCGAGCTTCTCGCGAATCTGTTTCGGCAGAACCGACTCATCCAACGATGCGACGAGTCGCCCGTCGCGTTCGGCGATCTTGCCACGCAACGTCTTGCGGAAACTCTGGGGAGCCTCGGCAATTTCCTTCGAGAGGAAGTGCTTGTGTTCTCCGCGGTCGATGTCGCGCGTCGTCACTTCGGCCACCGTCACCGAGGCTTCATCGAGCGCAATGACCGTGCCGTCATAGGCCATCATCGAGCAACCGTCGAGCGTCCCCGCAAGCTCGCCGTCGAGGACGACGACTTGTCCCCTCGTGGCGGGATTGTTCACATCGGCGAGTGCTTCCCCATCCATGCGGACGTAACGAAGCGTCTCTTCGACGAGACCATATGGCTCGCTCGCGACGATGTACCTGTCCTCGGCGAGCCCGACACACAGTCCTTGTCCACTGCCGCGCAACGCGAGCAACATCGTTGAGGCCGCCTCTGCACTCGCAGTGGCGATTGCGACCGAGCCATCGAACTCACGCACGGTATTGCGGAACGCCTCCCCGAGCGACTCACCACTCGCGCGACGTCGAGCAACGACCGTCGGAATCACCTTGGCGTCGGTCGTGATCGGATCGGCGATGCGCAGTCCGTTGCGCACCTTGATGTCGGCATGGTTGTCGACGTCGCCATTGAGGGCTGCAACCAGATACGGCGTCCCGAAGGTCGACTCCAGTTCCTCCGAGTTCACCGGGTGCGCATTCGGCTCCGAGATGATGCCAACGCTCGCCCACCGCGTGTGTCCGAGTACCGAGACACGAGCGCCCTGCTGGCTGACGAGGAGGCGCAACAAATCATCTGCGACCACTGCAGAGCGCATCGCCCGTGTGTTGTCACCGAGTTCGCCAATTTCAGCTGCGGCCTTGTACACGAACGACCATGCGCAACCAGGTGCACCCACGCGCACCGAGCGCGACGTGAACAACGCATCGTCCTGGCGACCGACGAGCAATGGCGCAACTCGCGAATCGGTTGCTTCGAGACCGTGGCCCCACACCATCACGTGGACGCCTGCGGAATCACGACCTCGCACCTCCATGCGGTCGAGTGCGGCGAATGCCTGCTGGATGGAGAAGTACGCGTTGCGCGCGGAGTCCGTCGCCCCGGTGCCAGCGAGGTCGAAGACGGCGACTGCATTGCGCAAACGGTCGTTGCGAATCGCCCAGTTCGCATCCTTCAGCCGGGCGAGATCGAGGCTGCGCCGCTCCACCTCGGCCACGCTCAATGACGATGCGGCCTCGAGTTCCGCCTCGCTCCGCTGCGCGAAGGCATCGAGCTCATCGAGGCGGGAGGTGATGTCGAGGGCGAGTCGACGGTTGTCCATGAGCACCGCGAGCCCAGCATCCCCGCGAAGGAGCAGATCCACTCGCCCGACGTGGTTGGCGGTCAGGGCAACATCGCCGTCGCGAGACGTCCGAATCGCGTCATCGAGACCGGCGAGCACCTCGGCGGACGTCGGGACTGCACGACCACTCGGTCGCGACACGACTCCGATGATGCCGCACATGACTACAGGCTACCGAGATCCGCCAAGCCGCTTGGCCACTGCGTCTGCGAGGTCTGAAGCGATCTGTCGCGCATCATCGTCGGTCGCCGCTTCGACCATCACGCGAATCAACGGCTCGGTTCCACTCGCGCGCAACAGCACTCGACCGACACCGCCGAGTGATTGTTCTGCATGCGCAACATCATCTGCACACACGTGTGCCACGTCATGAACGACTGCGTTGACCTTCACGTTGATCAGATGCTGTGGCAACGGAATCATCGCCTCGACTGCAAGTCGCTCGAGTGGTGTGTTGTTGCGACGAACGAGGTCGACGAGGAGCACTCCGGCGAGCAATCCATCGCCCGTCGTGGCATGACGACGCAGGATGATGTGTCCGCTTTGCTCACCACCGAGCACGCTCGAGGTCGACTCCATCGCAACGAGTACGTGGCGGTCACCGACGGGCGTGGTGTGCACGGTGATCCCCGCGTCACGCATTGCCGAGTGGAAACCTGCATTCGTCATCACCGTCACGACCACCGATCGCTGGTCGAGTTCGCCGCGCGAATCCATGTCGAGCGCGAAGAGCGCGATCGTCTGGTCACCGTCGACGACGTTGCCGACGTGGTCCACGGCGATGACGCGATCACCATCACCGTCGAAGGCGAGTCCGAGATCTGCGGAGTGGAGTCGCACTGCCTCGCTCAGGGCCTCTGGGTGCGCCGCACCACATCCTTCATTGATGTTTCGACCGTTCGGTTCGTCGTTGATCGCAATCACCGTTGCGCCAAGTGCGGCAAACGTGCGCGGCGCAACGTCGCTCATCGCACCATTGGCGCAGTCGAGCACCACCGTCACTCCGCGCAGGTCGCGCGGGGCAATCACCGAGCAGGCATGCGCGACATAGGCGTCGCTGCGGTCGATGCGCGAAAGCGACATCGCCTGATCAACGGGGTCGGAGCTCGCCTCGGCAAGGTCGGACTCGATGAGATCCTGCATCTCGTCGGTCAGCTTGTTCCCACCAACGGAGAACAGCTTCACGCCATTGTCCTGATAGGGGTTGTGCGAGGCCGTGATCGCGGCTGCCGCGCATCCGTCCACCTGTGCCAGATACGCAATCGCCGGTGTCGGCATCACGCCGAGGAATTCGACGTCACAGCCACCGGCACGCAGTCCACCGGCGAGTGCGGCTGCCAGTTGTGCTCCGGATTCACGGGTGTCTTGGCCGATGAGGACTCGAGTCGAGCCGAGTCTGCGTGCAGCGACACGACCGAGACGCGCGACGTAGTCGGTCGTCAGTTGTTCGAATGCGACTCCGCGAACCCCGTCGGTACCGAAGCGGATCATGATGCGTACTTCGTCGCGAGGAGACGCGACAACCAGGCGATTAACGCTTGGTGTACTGCGGCGCCTTGCGGGCCTTCTTCAAGCCGTACTTCTTGCTTTCCTTCTTGCGCGAGTCGCGCGTGAGGAGTCCGGCCTTGCGCAACACCGAGCGCTTCTCCGGGTCGAGCTCGACGATGGAACGAGCGATCGCCATGCGCAATGCGCCGGCCTGACCAGCGATGCCACCACCCTGGATGTCGCAGTCGACGTCGTAGGCGGTCTCCGCCTCGACCACGCGCAGCGCCTCACTGGCGATGTTGCGCTGGACCGCACTCGGGAAGTAGTTGTCGAACGCGCGACCGTTGACGGTCACCTTGCCCGAGCCGGGACGAAGGCGTGCGCGAGCGATTGCTCCCTTGCGACGACCAGTGGTCTGGGTGAGTGGCTGTGTTCCCACGAAGTGCTCCTCTATTCCAATCTTTTGCTCAACGCGCCTTGGCGTGTGGCAACTCGAGAACCTTTGGCTGCTGTGCGCCGTGACCGTGATCCGGACCGGCGACGACCTTCAACTTCTTGATCATCTGACGACCGAGTGGACCCTTCGGCAACATGCCGCGCACGGTGCGACGAATCGCATCTTCTGGCTTGCGGCTGAGCAAGTTGGCGTACGTCTGGGTGCGAAGACCACCGGGGTAACCGCTGTAGTCGTGCACGAGTTCCTTGTCGGCCTTGCCCTTGGTCAACACGACCTTGGAGGCGTTCACGATGATCACGTGGTCACCGGTGTCCATGTGGGTCGAGAACATCGGCTTGTGCTTTCCGCGCAGGAGTCGCGCGACTTCGGTGCACATGCGACCGAGCACGAGACCGTCGGCATCGACAACGTGCCACTCGCGCTTCACATCGCTTGCTTTGGGGCTGTACGTACGCATGAAAACTGCTTTCGAAGTGCTGGGGACTGATCCGGAAAATCGGCCGCTGGCCGGTCCCCGTGGGCTTTTCAGGATAGGGGCGAAAGGGTCCGGTTCACAATCGACCCGGATCGGCCGGATAGCCCACTTCCCACAGGCACAAGCCCTGCGGCGGGGCGACCTGGGCCGCCTGATTGCGGTCCCCGGACAGGATGAGGCCCCGCATGTCGCTCGGGGGGCGCTTGCCCAGACCGATCTCGACGAAGGTCCCGACGAGCGAGCGAACCATCTGGTGGCAGAACGCATTCGCCCGGATGTCGAAGCGCAAGACGCCTTCCCCGAGGTCGCGCCAATCGGCGTTCATCACGTAGCGGCGCATCGAGAATTCAGCCCCGTGCTCCCCCTCGCTCGGCTTGGGCTTGCGACAGAACGCGGAAAAGTCGTGCTCCCCGATCACCGCATCGCAGGCCAGTTGCATGGCACGCAACTTGAGCGGCGTGTGGATGTGCCAGGCCGTGTCCACCATGAACGGGTTCGGGGTCGGCGAGTTCAACACCGTGTAGCGATAGCTGCGCCACATCGCGGAGAAACGGGCGTGGAAGTCCGGCTCGACCCAGTCGGCTTCGCGAACCACGACGAAGGGTCCGCACAACGCGTTCAACTGCTTGCGCAGCACCGCGAGATCGACGCTGTCGGGCAGATCCATGCTGAGCACCTGTCCCCAACCATGCACGCCGGCATCGGTGCGACCAGCGGCGACGATGGCGATGTCGACTTGCAACACCTGGCGCAGTGCACCGGTGATGTGCGACTCGACGGTGTCGACGCCGGGATTGGCGGCGAACCCGTGGAACGCGTCACCTTTGTAGGCGACGGTCATGCGCGCGCGACGCATGATGTGTGACCGAACTAGACGAGTTCGATGCGCGCCATTGGCGCGTTGTCACCGTGACGCGGTCCGAGCTTCAGGATTCGCGTGTAGCCACCATTGCGGGAGGCGTAACGAGGAGCGACGACGTTGACGAGCTTGTTCGTCATTTCCTTGTCGTTCAGGTAACCCTGGATCTGGCGGATGCGGTGAATGCGCATCGGGCCGGCATCCTGTGCCTTGATCGCCTTGGTGATCAACTTCTCGGCGATCGGACGCAGTGCCTTGGCCTTGCCCTCGGTGGTGACGATGCCCTCTGCAGCGAACAGCGACGCAGCGAGGTTCGCCATCATCAGTTTCTGGTGGTGTGCGCTACCGCCGAAGTTGCGGGCGCGTCGTGGTGTTGCTGGCATGTCTCATCGTCTCCTATGTACGTCGTTCGCTCAGATACGCAGCGAGAGGCCGCGCTCGTCGAGCTTCAACTTGATTTCGTCCAACGACTTCTGACCGAAGTTGGTGATGTTCAACAGATCTTCCTCGCTGCGCAGCAAGAGCTCGCCGACCGTGTTGATCTGGGCGCGCTTCAAGCAGTTGCGGGGACGCTCGGACAGATCCAGGTCCTCGATGCTCAGGTCGAGGTCCGGCGAGCCGGAGCCCGAGCCGATGACTTCGCCGAGTTCGAGGGCGACTGGCTCGTCGCTCATCGTGGCGACGAGGTCGACGAGCGAGCGGAGCGTGGCGCCTGCCGAGGCGAGTGCCTCGCGTGGCTCCATGGTGCCGTCGGTCTCGATGTCGAGGACGATCTTGTCGTAGTTGGTCGACTGCTCGACGCGAGTCGGCTCGACGGTGAACGTGCAACGACGAACCGGCGAGAAGATGGCATCGATCGGAATGACGCCGATCACCTTGCGGGTGTCGCGGTCACTCGAGGCATAGCCCTTGCCGCGCTCGATCGTGAGATCGACGACGAGGCGTCCCTTTGCCGACAACGTGGCGATGTGCTGACCCTTGTTCAGGATCTCGACGCCCGCTGGGCAGTTGATGTCGGCGGCGGTGACCTCTGCAGGTCCCTTCACGTCGAGGGTGATGACGACTGGCTCGTCGCTCTCGGAGGTGACGACGATGTCCTTCATGTTCAAGATGATCTCGGTGACGTCCTCGGTGATGCCGTCGATCACGTCGAACTCGTGCAGAGCAGACTCGAACTTGACGGTCGTGATCGCTGCACCAGGAATCGACGAGAGCAACATGCGACGAATCGAGTTGCCGATGGTGTGGCCGAGGCCCGGCTCGAGCGGTCCGATGGAGAACTTCTGACGGTTGTTCTCCGGGGTGCCGATGGCCTCCACGGTTGGGCGCTGAATGACAAGCATTGGTGTCTCCTCTTGCGATTTCTGGTCGGGGGTTACTTCGAATAGAGCTCGACGATGAGCTGTTCGCGGACGGGAACGTCGATGTGTTCGCGCTGCGGCAACTCGCGGACGGTGACCTGCTTGCCACCCTCTGCTGCGTCCATCCAGCCGACGACCTTGCGGTCGAGGGTGTCGATGTTGTGTTGGATGATGATCATGTTCTTGGCCTTCTCGGTCAACGTGATGACCTGGCCGCGACCGACCGAGTACGACGGGATGTTGACGCGCTTGCCGTCCACCATGACGAGGCCGTGGCTGACGAACTGACGTGCCTGCGGACGGGTGCTCGCCCAACCTGCGCGGTAGATCACGTTGTCGAGACGGCACTCGAGCAGGCGCAACAGGTTCTCACCGGTCGGGCCACTGAGACGGGTCGCCTCTTCGTAGGTCTTGCGGAACTGACGCTCGAGGACGCCGTAGATGTACTT
This sequence comes from Ilumatobacteraceae bacterium, assembly GCA_036804285.1. Taxonomy (GTDB): domain Bacteria; phylum Actinomycetota; class Acidimicrobiia; order Acidimicrobiales; family Ilumatobacteraceae; genus UBA3006. Next base: position 31,327 of record DAIRSS010000001.1, on the reverse strand, counting down.
CGCCTTCTGCTTTTCCTGCAACTGGGTGAGGTACTCGCTGCCGGCGCCACGACGACGGGTGCGACCGTGCGTTCCCGGTGGGAACGGACGACGCTCGAGGGCCTTGGAGCCCTTGTTGTTCTCGTAGACGTTGATGCCCAGGCGGCGCGAGATGCGTACCTTCGGTCCTGTATAGCGAGCCATGGTTACGGCCTCTTTCGCTTCGGCTGGAGGCAACCGTTGTGTGGCACCGGAGTCACGTCCTTGATGCCGGACACTTCGATGCCCAGGTTCTGGATGGAGCGCAGTGCGGTGTCGCGACCCGAGCCCGGGCCCTTCACGTGCACTTCGGCGCGACGAAGTCCCTGGTCCATCGCAGCGCGGCCAGCCTTTTCGGCGGCCATCTGTGCGGCGAACGGGGTGGACTTGCGCGAACCGGTGAAGCCGACGCCGCCCGAGGATGCCCACGAGATGACGTTGCCCTCGGTGTCGGTGATCGACACGATCGTGTTGTTGAACGAGCTCTTGATGTGCACGACGCCGGTCGCGACGTTCTTACGATCGCGCTTGCGCTTGCGGGGTGCTGGTGCCTTTGCCATGGGTTACTTCCTCACTGCCATCTTCTTGTTGGCAACGGTCTTCTTCGGTCCCTTGCGGGTGCGAGCGTTGGTGTGGGTGCGCTGACCGCGGACCGGAAGTCCCTTGCGGTGACGGGTGCCCTGGTAGGAGCCGATCTCGATCTTGCGCTTGATGTCGGTCTGCACGTCGCGACGCAGGTCACCTTCGACGGTGAGGTTGTTCTCGATGTACATACGGATCTTGTTGACCTCGGAGTCGGTCAGGTTGCGCACGCGAGTGTCCGGGCTCAGGTCGAGCTCCTTGCACATCTTCTGCGCGGTCGTGCGACCGATTCCATAGATATAGGTGAGCGCAATCTCGAGGCGCTTCTCGCGCGGAATGTCAACTCCTGAAATACGTGCCATCGTCGTGTGTCCTTATCAGCCCTGGCGCTGCTTGTGTCGTGGGTTTTCGCAGATCACCATGACGCGACCGTGCCGGCGAATGACCTTGCACTTCTCGCAAATCTTCTTCACGCTGGGTTTAACTTTCACTTCTGTCCTCGCGATGTTGTCGGTGTCTGGTGAGATCGGTTATTTGTGTCGGTAGGTGATGCGACCTCGGGTGAGGTCATATGGCGTCAGCTCTACCTGGACCTTGTCCCCCGGCAGGATGCGGATGTAGTTCATTCGCATCTTCCCGGAGATATGAGCCAACACTGTGTGTCCGTTGTCGAGTTCGACCCGAAACATCGCGTTGGGCAATGATTCGGTAATCGTGCCTTCCAGCACAATTGCGTCTTCCTTGTTTTTTGGCAGAACTCTCTCCTCAACAAACGTTCACGATTGCCACTCGGGTGGATGAACCCCCCAAAAGGCGAAGGATGACTCTATCGGCGGCCTTTGGTGCCTGAAAACCCCGAAACGACGGGGTTTCTAGCGGAATGACTCCACGCAGGCCGCCAAGCGGGCAAACACCTCATCGGGGGTCCCGAGGCCGTCCACCACCTGCAGGGATCCCTTGCCCTGGTAGTAGGTAATGAGTGGCGCCGTCAGTGCGTCGTACAGGTCGAGGCGGTGGTTGATCGCCTCCGGGGTGTCATCGGCTCGCTGGGTCACGGTCCCGCCACACTTCTCACACACCCACGGCTGTGGGTCGTTGCCCGTGGAGATGTAGTTGGCCTCACAGGAATGGCAGGTGCGTCGGGCCGACAGACGCGACAGCACGAGGTCTCGCTTGACCTCGAGGTCGATCACCACGTTCACCGGGCGCACCTCGGTGATGTGGTCGAAGGCCTGAGCCTGTCCTGCCGTGCGCGGGAATCCGTCCAAGATGTATCCGGCCGTGCGCGAGTCGGGCTCCCCGATGCGACCCTGCACGAGGCTCACCATCAAGTCGTCGTTCACGAGTTCGCCGCGATCCAACACGTCCTTCACCGCGCGGCCGACCACCGTCTCCTGACGGATCGCGGCACGCAACATCTCCCCCGTCGAGATGTGCGGGACACCGAAGTGTGTGGCGAGTCGCTTGCACTGCGTCCCCTTGCCGGCGCCCTGGCGCCCGAGCATGATGACACGAATTCCCTGCGGCATGGCTGGTTCGTCCTGGGTGGTGGTTCTCGGTGATTCCTTCGATCAGGAAGGAATCACTTCAAGAAGCCCTCGTAGTTGCGCTGCATCAACTGGCTGTCGATCTGGCGCATGAGTTCCAATGCGACGCCGACCGCGATCAACACGGTGGTTCCGGCGAACGGGAACGACTGCACGTCGCCCATCCACAGGATGATGTACGGCAAGATGGCGATGAAGGCGACGAACAACGCACCCGGAAGCGTGATGCGATTCACGGCCTTGGCGAGGAACGACTCCGTCTGCGGACCAGGTCGAATGCCGGGCACGAACCCACCCTGCTTGCGCAGCTGGTCGGCCTGACGGATCGGGTCGAAGGCGATCGAGTTGTAGAAGTACGCGAACGCGATGATCATCAGGAAGAAGAGCGAGATGTACAGCATGTTCTGGCTGTTGACCATGTAGTCGTTCACGAAGCGAGCGATCGATCCACGCCATCCCTCGGCGCTACCGAGCATGTTGGACAGCAACACCGGGAGGAGCAACACCGAGCTCGCGAAGATGATCGGCACGACGCCCGCCTGGTTGACCTTGAGCGGGATGTAGGTGCTGTTGCCACCGAACATCTTGCGACCCACGACGCGCTTGGCGAACTGCACCGGGATACGCCGCTGGCCGAGCTCGACACGCACGACCGCGACGAGGATCGCAATCGACACCGCGACGAGGATCACGAACACGACGACCTTCCTGCTCTGCAGGAGTGAGTAATAGCTGTACGGCAGACCGCTCACGACCGAGGCGAAGATCAACATCGACATGCCGTTGCTGATTCCTCGCTGGCTGATGAGCTCACCGATCCACATCAACAATGCCGTGCCCGCGACGAGCGACGGGATCACCAACAACGCGCGCGGCATGAACGGATCCAAGAGCACGACGTCCGGTGCCGCGGCGACCGCGCCGAAGAACGCCGAACCGCGACCCTGACCGAAGATGAACGTGAGACCCGCGGCCTGCAAGAGCGCGATGGCGATCGCCACGTAGCGAGTCCACTGGGTGATCTTGCGCTGCCCGACCGCGCCTTCCTGCTGCCACTGCTCGAGCTTGGGGATGACGACGCCGAGCACCTGCATGATGATGCTCGAGGTGATGTACGGCATGATGCCGAGCGCGAAGATCGAGAAGCTGCCGAAGGCGCCACCCGAGAACAAGTTCAAGAATCCGAGTGCACCCTGGGAGTTCGACGCCTCACGCAGCTGCTTGACCGCCTGGCCGTCGACACCCGGCACGCGCAGAGCGGAGCCGAATCGATACAGGGCGATCATGCAGAGGGTGAAGAGGATCTTGTTGCGCAGGTCCTCCACCTTGAGCATGTTCTTCACATTGCTGAGCATCGTGTGTTCTCCCGAGTGTTGCAGTCACCCTCGTGGCACGAATGGTGCCGCGAGGATCGACAGTACTAGCGGTTGGTGAACTGGCTGCCCTTGGCCGCTGGGCGAACGCCCTTGTGCGGCAAGGCGAGGATGGTGACTTGACCGCCGGCCTTGGTGATCGCATCTTGTGCGGTCTTGGACACGGCATGCGCCGAGACCTTGACGGCCGAGTTGATCTTGCCGCGACCGAGCACCTTGATGAGGGTGCCCTTGTGGGCGATGCCCTTCTTCACGAGGATCTCCGGCGTCACTTCCGACAGACCGAGCGAGTCGATCGAGTCGAGGTTGACGGCGTAGTACTCGACGCGGAACGGGTTGTTGAATCCCTTCAACTTCGGCACGCGCTGCTTGAGTGGCATCTGACCACCTTCGAAGCCTCGTGCGACCGTGTTGCGGGCGTACTGACCCTTGGTACCGCGGCCTGCAGTCTTGCCACCCTTACCGCCGATACCACGACCGACGCGCTTGGCCTTCTTCTTGGCGCCCTTCGATGGGGCGAGTTCGTCTACGCGCATGGTTACTTGCCTTCCTTGACTTCGATGAGGTGGGGAACGCGGGCAATCATGCCGCGGATCTCTGGACGGTCGGGCAACGTGTTGGTGTGCCCGATGCGACGAAGGCCGAGTGCACGCAACGTCGCGCGGTTCTTCGGCTTGTTGCCGATCTCCGAGCGGACCTGCGTCACGGTGATGGTCGCACCCTTCGGTGCAGCCTTCACGCGAGCGACCTTCTTCGTCGAGGTGTTGCCCGATGCAGCCTTCTGCGCAGCAGCGGCTACTCGCGCAGCAGCTGCAGCCTTCTTCGCCGCTGGCTTGCGGTCACGGGTCGTACGACCTGGCTTCTTGAATGCGGCCATGACTAGTGCGCTCCTCCGCTCGACTTCTTGCGCTCGTTGAATGCGCGCAGCAAGCCCTTCGGTACGAACGAGTCCGCGGGGATGCCGCGACGCTTGGCGACCTCGTCGGGGCGCTGCAGTTCGCGCAGACCGTTGATGGTTGCACGCGCGACGTTGATCGCGTTCGGCGAACCGAGCGACTTGGCGAGCACGTCATGCACACCGGCTTCTTCGAGGATGATGCGAGCTGCACCACCGGCGATGACTCCGGTACCGGGGGCTGCGGGCTTCAACAGCACGCGACCCGCACCGTTCACGCCCAGGATCTGGTGCGTGATGGTGGAACCGGCGAGTGCCACGTTGAACAAGTTGCGCTTGGCCTCTTCGGTGCCCTTCTGGATGGCGAGGGGCACTTCCTTGGCCTTGCCGTAACCGAGACCGACGCGACCTGCGCCGTCGCCGACCACGACGAGTGCGGTGAACGAGAATCGACGTCCACCCTTGACGACCTTGGCGACGCGGTTGATGTGCACCACGCGCGACTCACGCAGCTGACCTGGCTCGGTCGTGCGAACGTCGTTCTTGCCTTGTGAAATGTCAGTCATTAGAACTCCAACCCTGCTTCTCGGGCAGCGTCTGCTGCCGCTGCGACACGACCGTGGTAGATGAATCCACCGCGGTCATAAACGACCTTGGACACACCAGCAGCCTTGGCGCGCTGGGCCACGAGGGTCCCGATGCGCTTGGCGGCATCGACCGTGGAGCCCGAGCCCTGCTTGCGCTGCTCGGCCTCGACCGTCGAGGCAGATGCGATCGTGCGACCGTCGAGGTCGTTGATCACCTGCACCGTGATGTGCTTGTTGCTGCGGTACACCGCCAAGCGTGGACGCTCTGCGGTTCCCGTGATCTTCTTGCGGACGCGACGGTGCCGGCGAAGGCGACCCGCGTGGCGTTGGCTTGATGCTGCAGTCATAACTTCACAGTCTCCCGATTACTTCTTGCCGGTCTTGCCTGCTTTACGCAGGACTCGTTCGTTGACGTAGCGCACACCCTTGCCCTTGTAAGGCTCGGGCTTGCGGATCTCACGGATGTTCGCGGCGACCTGGCCGACCACTTCCTTGTCCGCACCCTTGACGATGATCTTCGTCTGGGCAGGAACTTCGAAGGTGATGCCGGCAGGCGCATCGATGACGACGGGGTGCGAGAAACCGAGCGCAAGCTTCAGCTTGCTCGGGCCCTGCGCCTCGGCACGGAAACCGACGCCGATGATGTCGAGTTCCTTGGTGTAACCCTCGGTGACGCCGATCATCATGTTGTTGACCAACGTGCGCACGAGACCGTGACGTGCGCGGGCATCGCGCTCGTCGTTGTCGCGGCTCACGACGACCGTGTTCTCTTCGCGTGCGATCGACACACCTGCGGGGAACTCGCGGGTCAAGGTGCCCTTGGGGCCCTTCACCGTGAGCGATGATCCCGCAATGTTGACGTCGACGCCCGAAGGCACGACCACTGCTGCTTTACCGATACGTGACATGGTGCTGCTTCTTTCCCGTTGTCTTCCCGATTACCAGACGAAACACATGACTTCGCCACCGACGTTGCGCTGACGCGCCTCGCGGTCGGTCATGAGCCCGTGGCTGGTGGACAGAACTGCGACGCCGAGTCCGCCGAGGACGCGTGGCACCTCGGTCGCTGCGCGATAGACGCGCAGGCCCGGGGTCGACACGCGCTTGATCCCGGAGATCGTGCGCTTGCGGTCATCGGAGTACTTGAGACCGATCTTGAGCGACTTGCCCGGACCGTTCGGATTGTCGATGGTCGAGTAGTCGGAGATGTAGCCCTCTCGCTTCAGGATGTCGGCGAGTGCCACCTTCTGCTTGGAGGCGGGCATCACGACTTCGTCCTTCATCGAGGCATTCGCGTTGCGAATGCGGGTGAGCATGTCGGCGATTGGGTCAGTCATCATGACGCGATCACCAACTTGCCTTGGTCAGGCCGGGGATTTCTCCGGCGTGGGCGAGCTTGCGCAGGCACAGGCGGCACAGACCGAACTTGCGGTACACCGCACGTGCTCGGCCGCACTTCTGGCATCGCGTGTAGGCGCGAACCTTGAACTTCGGTGTTGCCGCTGCTTTGTTGACGAGTGATTTCTTAGCCATGTGTGGTTGATCCCTCTATCTTCCTGCTACTTCTTCAGCGAGCGCTTGGTTGCGCCGCGCGACTTCTTGGTGGATGCTGGCATTTCGCCCTTGCGGAACGGGAACCCGAACGCGTCGAGCAAGGCCTTGCCTTCGAGGTCGGTCTTGGCCGACGTCACGATGGTGATGTCCATGCCGCGCGTGGTGTCGACCTTCTCGTAGCTGACCTCGAGGAACACGAGCTGCTCGGTCAGACCGAAGGTGTAGTTGCCGTTGCCGTCCCACGACTTGCCGGGGAGACCACGGAAGTCACGGATGCGGGGAATGGCGACCGAGATCAGTCGGTCGAAGAACTCCCACATGCGATCGCCACGCAGCGTCACCTTGGCACCGATGGCCTGGTTCTCACGCAGCTTGAACGATGCGATCGAGGTGCGGGACTTGGTGACGATCGGCTTCTGGCCGGTGATCGCCGTCAGGTCCGCGACTGCCCCGTCGATCAACGACGACTGCTGCGTTGCGCGGCCGACGCCCATGTTGATGACGATCTTTTCGAGGTTCGGCACCTGCATCACGTTCTTCACGCCGAGCTCCTTGATGAGCTCCTCGCGAACGACGTTCTTGTAGTGCGCCTTCAAGCGCGGTACGTAGGTCTCTACGGCTGCCATTAGATCTCGTCTCCGGTCTTCTTGGCGACGCGCACCTTGGTGCCGTCACTCTTCACTTTGAAACCCACGCGGGTCGGCTTGCCCTTGTGGACGAGCATCACGTTCGATGCATCCACTGGCATGACCTTGTCCACGATGCCGCCGGTGTTCGCGGTCTGACCGCGGGCTGCGAGGTGACGCTTGGCCACGTTCACGCCCTCGATTTCGACCTTGTTCTCCTTCGGCAGAACCTTGGTGATCTCGCCCTGCTTGCCCTTGTCCTTGCCGGCAATGACGATCACGGTGTCGCCCTTCTTCAACTTCATGACTACAACACCTCCGGTGCGAGCGAAATGATTCGCATGAACTTCTTGTCACGCAGTTCGCGACCGACCGGTCCGAAGATGCGGGTGCCGCGCGGCGTGAGATCTTCCTTGATCAACACGGCGGCGTTCTCGTCGAAGCGGATGTAGCTGCCGTCTGGACGACGCTTCTCCTTCTTCACGCGAACGACCACGCAGCGAACGACTTCACCCTTCTTCACACCTGCGCCAGGGATTGCGTCCTTGACGGTGCCGATGAAGACGTCACCGATTGAGGCGTAGCGACGACGGGTGCCACCGAGGACCTTGATCACAAGGACTTCACGGGCACCGCTGTTGTCAGCGACGCGGAGACGAGACTCTTGCTGAATCACTTTGCACGCTCCAGTACCTCGACGAGGCGCCAACGCTTCTGCTTCGACATCGGGCGGGTCTCCATGACGCGCACGCGGTCGCCGATCTGGGCATCGTTCGTCTCGTCGTGGGCGTACAGCTTCTTGGTACGCGACACGAACTTCGCGTACTTCGGGTGACGGACGCGCTCCACGATGGAGATCACGATGGTCTTGTTCATCTTGTTCGACACGACGATTCCCTCGCGCACCTTGCGTGCGTTACGGGCGTCGGCGACGACTGCGGATGCTGATGTCTCGGTCATGTCCTACTCACTTCCCTGCTGATTCCGCAGCGGCGATCTCGCGCTGACGAATGAGCGTGTTGATACGGGCGATGGCCTGCTTCACCTTGCCGAGTTCAGCGGTGTTGTCCAGCTGACCGGTGGCGTGGCGGAAGCGCAGGTTGAGGGCCTCCTGCTTGGACGCGCGGAGCTCTTCGACGAGCGTCGCGAGGTCCATGTCCTTCAGTTCGTTCAGTTCACGTGCCATGTCAGATCGCCTCCTCGCGGCTGATGACGCGCGCCTTGATCGGCAGCTTCTGCACTGCGCGATCGAGGGCCTGGTGTGCGGTCGCGGCGTTCGGGTACGACAACTCGAACAAGATGCGACCCGGCTTGACGACGGCGACCCACAACTCGGGGTTGCCCTTGCCCGAACCCATGCGGGTTTCGGCCGGCTTCTTGGTCACCGACTTGTCGGGGAACACGTTGATCCACACCTTGCCACCGCGCTTGATGTGGCGGGTCATGGCGATACGTGCGGCTTCGATCTGGCGTGCCGTGATCCAGCCCGGCTCGAGGGCCTGGATGCCGTACTCGCCGAAAGCGAGTTCGGTGGCGCCCTTCGACACTCCGTTCATGCGACCGCGGTGGTGCTTGCGGTGCTTTACCTTGCGTGGCTGCAACATGGATTACTCCCGTCCAAACTTCGGCGTCTCGTGCGAGTCGACGATGCGGCGCTGGATGTCTTCTTCCTCTGCCAGCAAGCGCTCGAACTCGGGATCTGCTTCCTTGACCAATGGGGCGACTTCGATCTCGTCGGAGTCGGCGACCTTCGGACCTGCCGAGGTGACGACCTTCATCGTCGGCTCGACGCTGCCAGAGGTCTGACCTACGGCCATCGCAGCCTCGCGGGCGATGCGATCGTCGCTCGTCTTGTACGGCAGGATCTCACCCTTGTAGAGCCAGACCTTGACGCCGATGCGACCGGCGGACGTGGCTGCCTCGCGGAAGCCGTAGTCGATGTCGGCGCGCAGCGTGTGCAACGGCACTCGACCCTCGCGGTACCACTCGGTGCGGCACATTTCTGCGCCACCGAGACGACCTGAACACTGGATTCGGATGCCCTCTGCGCCGTACTTCTGCGCGTTCTGCACCGCACGCTTCATCGCACGGCGGAACGCGATGCGATTGACGAGCTGGTCGGCGACACCCTGAGCGACGAGCGCTGCATCGAGTTCGGCCTGCTTGATCTCGGTGATGTTCAGCTGCACCTTGTTGTTGCCGGTGAGCTTGGTGAGACCGGCGCGAAGTTCGTCGGCCTTCTGACCCTTGCGACCGATGACGATGCCGGGACGTGCGGTGTGCACGTCGATCCGAAGCTTGTCACGGGTGCGCTCGATCTCGATGCGGCTGACGGCTGCGTCGGCGAGTTGCACCGTGAGGTACTCGCGGATCTTCCAGTCCTCGGTGAGGTAGTTGCGGTATTCCTTCGTCGAGAACCAACGACTCTTCCAGTCGGTGGTGACTCCGAGACGGAATCCGTACGGGTTGATCTTCTGGCCCATCAGTTCTCCTCACCAGATTCGGTGGTCGTTTCGTCGTTTGCTGCCTCGTCGTTCGACGGAGCTGCGTTCTTGGCGGCACGCGCGCGGCTGGCGGCGACGCGAGCTGCACGGCTGGAGGTGCGAGCACCACCCTTGGCTGCTGCAGCCTGTTCGCGCACGGCGAGCTTTTCGTCGCTCAACGTGTCGACCACGATCGTGATGTGGCAGGTGCGCTTGAAGATCGCTCCGGCACGGCCCTTGGCGCGCGGACGGAAACGCTTCATCGTCGGGCCCTCGTCGGCGAAGCAGGCCTTCACGAACAGCGTGTCGGCATCCTTCGAGTCGTTGTTGACGGCGTTCGCCACGGCCGAAGCCAACAGCTTGCGCACGTCGTGGGCGGCATCACGCTGCATGAGCGCGAGCGTGTTGTCCGCCGAGCGGACGTCGACGCCACGGATGTGGTTCAGCACGACTCGCACCTTGGATGCGGACATGCGCACGTTCATCGCCTTCGCGCGGGTGCCACTGGAGACGCCGGCGACGCGGGTTGCTTCGTTGAGTTTTGGTCCGGTCATGGCTTACTTGCTCGCTCCAGGCGCTGCGGCCTTCTCTTGTGATGCGTGGAACTTGAAGGTGCGGGTCGGCGAGAACTCGCCGAGCTTGTGTCCGACCATCGACTCGGTGACGTACACCGGCACGTGCTTGCGACCGTCGTGGACGGCGAAGGTGTGACCGACCATGTCGGGGATGATCGTGCTGCGACGCGACCAGGTCTTGATGACCTTGCGATCGCCGCTCTCGTTCATGGCGTCGAGCTTCTTGAGCAGGTGCTCATCGACGAACGCGCCCTTCTTCAAACTGCGTGACATGGATTAAGCCCTGCCCTTTCCTGTGCGACGACGGCGCACGATGAGTGACTGCGACGACTTGTTCGAGTTGCGCGTGCGGCGCTCCGGCTTGCCCCATGGCGAAACCGGGTGACGTCCACCCGAGGTCTTTCCTTCGCCACCACCGTGTGGGTGGTCGACGGGGTTCATCACGACGCCTCGCGACTGCGGACGAACGCCCTTCCAGCGATTGCGACCGGCCTTACCGATCTTGATCAACTCGTGCTCGGCATTGCCGACTTCACCGACGGTTGCACGGCAATCGATCGGCACGCGGCGCATCTCCGAGCTCGGCATGCGCAAGGTGGCGTACACGCCTTCCTTGGCGACGAGCTGGACGGCCATGCCCGCGGAGCGAGCGACCTTGCCACCCTGACCAGGGCGAAGTTCGATGTTGTGCACGACGGTACCGACCGGCATGAAGCGCAACGGAAGCGCATTGCCGACCTTGATGTCGGCCTTCGGGCCGCTCTGCACGCGCATGCCGACCTCGAGGCCCTTCGGCGCGAGGATGTAGGACTTCGATCCGTCGCCGTAGTGCAACAGTGCGATGCGGCAGGTGCGGTTCGGGTCGTACTCGATCGCGGCAACCTTGGCGTCGAAGTCGTCCTTGTTGCGCTTGAAGTCGACGATGCGGTACTGCTGCTTGTGGCCACCACCCTGGTGACGCGAGGTGATGCGGCCGTAGGCGTTGCGACCACCCTTGGAGTTCTTCTTGGCGAGCAGCGACTTCTCAGGCGTCGACTTCGTGATTTCGGCGAAGTCGGACACCGTCTGGAAGCGGCGGCCGGCGCTCGTTGGTTTGCGTTTGCGGATTCCCATGTTCGTCCTTTGTCTGCTTCGATCTAGTTCTCAAACAACGGGATTTCGTTTCCCGCCTCGAGGGTGACGATTGCGCGCTTGGTGTTGGGACGCTGACCGAAGCGGTTGGTACCGCGGGTCTGGCGCACCTTGCCACGACGGTTCAGCGTGTTGACGCGACGAACCTTGACGTTCCAAATGGCTTCGACGGCGTCGCAGATCTCCGGCTTGCTGGCATCGGGCGACACCTCGAAGGTGTAGGTGCCCTTGTCCATCAGCGAGTAGCTCTTCTCCGAGATGATCGGACGGATGATGATGTCGCGTGGATCTTTCACTGTGCGGCCTTTGCGGTCGTGGGCAGGCTGCCCTGGGTGAACACGAGCCAGTCGTTGCACAACACGTCGTAGGCATTCAGCTCGCCGGTGTGGACGACCTGCACGTTGGCGAGGTTGCGGAAGCTCTTCGTGGCGAGCTCATCGGAGCGCTCCACGACGACCATGACCTTGCCCTCGACGCCGAGCGTGGAGAGCAACAACTTGGCGTCCTTGGTGCTCGGCTTGTCGAAGCCGAACTTGTCGACGACGACGACCTTGCCCTCGCCTGCGCGATCGGACAGGGCCGAGCGAAGGGCCAACTGGACCATCTTCTTCGGCGTGCGCTGGCTGTACTTGCGCGGCTTCGGTCCGAGTGCCACGGCACCACCGCTGAAGTGCGGTGCGCGGGTCGAACCCTGACGGGCATTACCGGTGCCCTTCTGGCCGAATGGCTTCTTGCCACCACCGCTCACTTCCGAGCGGGTCTTCGTGCTCTGCGTTCCCGCACGACGGTGCGCGAGCTGCGCGGTGACCACTTGGTGCATCACCGACACGTTCGGCTCGATGCCGAAGAACTCGGTCGGCAGCGTCGCGGTCGAACCGGTCTTTGCCGCTGCCTTCGGTGCTGCCGCCTTCTTCGCGGCCTTCTTCACTGGTTTTGCAGTTGCCATGGCGTTACTTTCCCTTCACCGCGTTGCGCACGATGACGACTCCACCGTTCGGGCCCGGAACGGAACCCTTCACGAGGAGCAGCCCGCGCTCGGCATCGGCCTGCACGACTTCGAGATTGAGCGTGGTCGTCTGCTGGTGACCGAGGTGACCGGCCATGCGCAGACCCTTGAACACGCGACCCGGGAACGAGCACGATCCGATCGAGCCCGGTGCACGGTGGTGCTTGTGGTTACCGTGACTCGCGCCTTGACCGTTGAAGTTGTGACGCTTCATGCCACCGGCGAATCCCTTACCGCGGCTGACGGCGGTGACGTCGACGAGTTCGCCCGGTGCGAGCGTGTCGACGGCGATCTCCTGGCCGACGGCGAAACCATCCACCGAGTCGAGACGAAGCTCGACGAGGCGACGGCCTGCGGTCACGTTGGCCTTGGCGAAGTGTCCCGCCTGGGCCTTGGTCAACTTCTTCGGATCCTTCGAGCCGTAGGTGACCTGCAGGGCTGAATAGCCGTCACGCTCACCGGTCTTGACTTGGACCACACGGGCTGGTTCGACACGCAAGACGGTGACGGGGATGATGCGCTGATCATCGCCCCACACCTGTGTCATGCCGACCTTTTCGCCGACGATTGCTTTCTGTGCCATAACGGCGACCCTTTTCTGCTTCGTGTCGTTCGATCTGTTCACGCAATCCACCACCGCCCCGTTCACGCAAATGCTCCGCTCGGCAAAGCCGGCGGAGCACCGTGATCGTGGTTGCTGCAAGGTCCCCCAGTGCGTGGGGCGCTTGCAGACGTCGGTTGTGACGTTGCTTTCCCGCCTCAGCGACCGAGCGCTTTCGCGCACGAGCCGTCAAGACGGAGACGTCATGCTAGCGGTGGGATTTCGGCCTCCCACCTGGCCAATCGGGCTATTCCGAGGGTCTGGCGACCAGGGTGGCCTCGACGGTGACCCGCTCGCCCGCCCGCAACATCTCGATCTCCACGGTGTCCCCCGGGGACCGGTCCCGGATGGCCGCCACCAGGCCGGCCTGGCCCGTGATGGGCTCCCCGTTGACCGACAGGACCACGTCGTCGACCTTGATTCCCGCCACATCAGCCGGGCTGTCCGGCTCGACCTCGGTGATGATCGCCCCCTGGCCCCCGTCGGTTCGGCCCTCGAGGCCCACCCCGAGGTAGCCCTCCTTGCGATCGGTGCCATTCGCCTGGGCGCGCAGTTGCTCGAGGACCCGCAGGACCTCCTCCACGCCGATCGAAAAGCCCACGTTGTTCGCCGCCGACATCGCATCCCCGCGCGCGACGGCGGTGTTGATCCCGACGACTTCGCCGCGCAGGTTGACGAGTGGTCCACCCGAGTTACCCGAGGAGATCGGTGCGTCGGTCTGGATGAGTCCGTTCAACGCACCCGAGTCGGTCACGATCGTGCGCTTCAGTGCCGAGATGATTCCCGACGTCACGGTCGGACCGCCGTCGAGTGCGAGTGCGTAGCCGATCGCCACCACCGTGTCGCCGATGCGCACCGTGTCGGGCTGCGCGAAGGTGGCGGGCTTCAGTCCCGTCGCCTCGATCTTCAGCAGTGCGAGGTCGTTGCCGATTTCGCTTGCAATCACTTGTGCAGTTCGTGGCTCGGTCTCGCCTGCGAATCGCACGCGCACCTCGCTCGCTCCGTCGACGACGTGAGCATTCGTCAAGATCTCACCGTCGGCAGTCAACACGACGCCGGTTCCCGTGGCCTCGCCACTTTCGAAACCGTCATCGACGACCGCCGAAATCGTGACGACGCTGTCGGCGAGCACGTTGGCGACCTGCGCGATCACCGTGTCGCCGATCGATGGATCATCGGAGTCGACCTCACTCAACTGCACGGGAGAGTTCGACGACGTCGTCGACGACGATCCGATGTTCAGTTCATCAGCGACGACTGCGCCTGCAATTCCACCTGCAAAGCCGACGATCAACGCAACGAGGATGGTGCCGGGACGGCGACGCCGTGTCTGTTGCGGCGGTGGCGGTGGCGGCATCGAGCTTGTGTGCTCCTGCATCGGTGCGCTCGGTGGAACGGGGGTCGTCTCAGTGGGCTGGTCGTACCAATTGGACATGTCTATGTGTCTAGCGTTTCGCACTCCCGTCACGCTCGGCGGACGTGCCAAACCTGACATTTTCTTTATTGTTCGCAGTCCCAATACCCGTGCGCACTACTGTCGCTTGCGTGCCGGGTCCCGTCGCATTTCACATCCGTCAGGCCAGAGATGACGACGCCGAGGCGATCCGCACGATCTACAACCACGAAGTCGAATTCGAGACCTCGACCTTCGACCTCGTGCCGCGCACGCTCGAAGCACAGCGGCAATGGATCGCTGCGCGCAGCGGCGCATTCAGCGCGATCGTGGCGGTCGACTCCACCGACACGGTCGTCGGGTTCGGTGCGCTGAGCGAATACAAGGACCGCGCGGCCTACAAGACGACCGTCGAGGACTCGGTATACGTGAACCGGTCACTCGGACGAAACGGCGTCGGTCGCCTGTTGCTCACGACGCTCCTCGATCAGGCCGAGGCGTCAGGGTTTCACAGCGTGATTGCCCGCATCGAGGCATCGAGTGCCTCGTCGCGAGGATTGCACGAATCGTGCGGATTCAGGCTCGTAGGAATCGAGCGAGAGATCGGACGGAAGTTCGGACGCTGGCTGGACGTCGCGCACATGCAGTGTTTGCTGCATGAGCGCGCGTCACGCGCCTAACGTTCCCTAGCTGTTCTGCAGCTTGATTTCGATGTCCACGCCCGCCGGCAGCTCGATGCGCTGCAGCGAGTCGATGGTCTTCGCATTCGGCTCGACGATGTCGATGAGGCGCTTGTGGATGCGCATCTCGAAGTGCTCGCGCGAGTCCTTGTCGACGTGCGGTCCGCGAATCACCGTGTAACGGTGGTTGTCGGTCGGCAACGGGATCGGCCCGCGCACCGTCGCGTTGGTGCGAGCCACCGTCTCGACGATCTTCTTCGAAGACTCGTCGATGATCTGGTGGTCGAACGCCTTGAGACGGATGCGAATGCTTGAGGACATGAAATCAGCCAGTCAGTTCGTCACTTGATGATCTTGGTGACGCGACCTGCGCCGACGGTGCGGCCACCTTCGCGGATAGCGAAGCGGAGACCCTCGTCCATGGCGATCGCCTTGCCGAGCTCGACCGTCATCACGACGTTGTCACCAGGCATCACCATTTCGGTGCCCTTTGGCAACTCGACCGTTCCGGTCACGTCGGTGGTGCGGAAGAAGAACTGCGGACGGTAGTTGTTGAAGAACGGCTTGTGACGGCCACCCTCTTCCTTCGTGAGGACGTACACCTGTCCCTCGAAGTTGGTGTGTGGGGTGATCGAGCCTGGGGCGCAGAGAACCTGGCCGCGCTCGACGTCTTCCTTCTTCGTACCGCGCAAGAGTGCGCCGATGTTGTCGCCAGCCTGACCCTCGTCGAGGAGCTTGCGGAACATTTCGACACCCGTGCAGGTGGTCTTCTGCGTGTCACGCAGACCGACGATTTCGATTTCGTCGCCGGTGTGAACGCGACCCTGCTCGACCTTGCCGGTGACGACGGTGCCGCGACCGGTGATGGTGAACACGTCTTCGATCGGCATGAGGAACGGCTTGTCCAACTCACGCTTCGGCTCTGGGATGAAGTCGTCGCAAGCGCGGATCAGGTTCATGACCTGCTCCTGTGCTGCTGCATCGCCCTGGAGTGCCTTCAACGCCGAGACGCGAACGACAGGAGCGGTGTCGCCGGGGAACTCGTAGCTGTTGAGGAGGTCACGAACTTCGACTTCGACGAGTTCGAGGAGCTCTTCGTCCTCGACCATGTCGGCCTTGTTCAGTGCGACGACGATGTATGGCACGCCTACCTGACGAGCGAGCAGCACGTGCTCGCGGGTCTGTGGCATCGGGCCGTCGGTTGCGGCAACCACGAGGATTGCGCCGTCGACCTGTGCAGCACCGGTGATCATGTTCTTGATGTAGTCGGCGTGACCTGGCATGTCGACGTGTGCGTAGTGGCGCTTCTCCGACTCGTATTCGATGTGCGCGATCGAGATCGTGATACCACGAGCCTTCTCTTCCGGCGCCTTGTCGATCTGGTCGAACGGGGTGACCTCGGCGAGGCCCTTGGCTGCAAGGGTCGTCGAGATTGCTGCCGTCAACGTGGTCTTACCGTGGTCGATGTGACCCATGGTGCCGATGTTGACGTGTGGCTTGTTGCGCTCAAACTTTGCCTTTGACATTGCTGCTCCTTATTTCTTTCTTTCCTTGATCCTGTTGGTTGAAACTTGTGTCTTGCCGATAACTCGTGTCGGCTATTCGCCGCGCACTCGCTTGATGATTTCCTGGGCGATCACCTCGGGGACCTGCTGATAGCTATGGAACTGCATCGTGTAAGTTGCACGACCCTGAGTGCGCGAACGCAGGTCTGTACTGTATCCGAACATTTCCGAAAGTGGCACCTGCGCCCTGATGTTTTGGGCGTTTCCGTTGGCTTCCATGCCCTCGATGCGACCACGGCGGCTGGAGAGGTCACCCATCACGTCACCCATGTAGTCGTCCGGGGTCACGACTTCGACGGCCATGATCGGCTCGAGGATGATCGGACCGGCCATGCCTGCGGCCTTGCGGAACGCCATCTGACCGGCGACCTTGAACGCCATTTCGCTCGAGTCAACGTCGTGGTACTGACCATCGACGAGCGAGACCTTCACGTCCACCGTCGGGTAACCGGCGAGCACGCCGTTGTCGAGCGCGCTCTGGATGCCCTGGTTGGTCGGCTGGATGTATTCACGAGGAATGCGTCCACCGGTGATCTCGTCTTCGAAGATGTAGCCGTTGCCCACGCCGCTCGGCTCGACCGTGATCTTGACGACGGCGAACTGACCCGAACCACCCGACTGCTTGATGTGGCGGTACTCGACGCTCTCGACCTTCTTGGTGACCGTCTCGCGGTAGGCCACCTGTGGCTTACCGACGGTGGCATCGACGCCGAACTCGCGCTGCATGCGGTCGACGAGGATCTCCAAGTGCAACTCACCCATTCCCGAGATCACCGTCTGGGCGGTCTCTTCGTCGGTGCGCACGCGGAAGGTCGGGTCTTCGTCCGACAATGACTTGAGGGCCTTGCCGAGCTTGTCCTGGTCGGCCTTGGTCTTCGGCTCGATGGCGACGTGGATGACCGGCTCGGGGAACTCCATCTTTTCCAAGATGATCGGGTTGCTGCGATCGCACAGCGTGTCACCCGTGGTCACTTCCTTGAAGCCGAGACCCGCGACGATGTCGCCTGCGAGTGCGGTGTCGATGTCCTCGCGCTGGTTCGCGTGCATCAACAGCAGTCGGCCGATGCGCTCGCGCTTTTCCTTCGTCGAGTTGTACACCTCGTCACCCTTGGAGATCGCTCCCGAGTAGACGCGGAAGTAGGTGAGGCGACCGAACGGGTCGGACACGATCTTGAATGCGAGTGCGGAGAACGGTGCCTTTTCATCGGCGTCACGAGTGATGACGTCCTCGGTGTCGGGCTTGACGCCAGAGGCAGCCGGAATGTCGAGCGGGCTCGGCATGTAGTCGACGACGGCATCCAGCATCTGCTGCACGCCCTTGTTCTTGAACGCCGAACCACAGAGGATGGGCACGAAGGAGAACGAGAGCGTTCCCTTGCGGATCGCGGTGCGCAGGTCGGCCTCGTCGAGGTCGCCCGACTCGAGATACTTCTCCATCAACACTTCGTCTTCGCCAGCGACGAGCTCGAGCAATTCCGAGCGGTACTGCTTGGCCTTGTCGAGGTATTCGGCCGGGATCTCGATGTCGGAGTAGGTGGAGTCCTTCTCGTCGCCGTCCCACACGGTGGCCTTCATCTTGACGATGTCGATGATGCCCTTGTAGTCGGCCTCGGCGCCGTATGGCAGCTGCACGACCGCCGGCACCGCCTGCAGGCGGTCCTTGATCATGTCGAGGGTGCGGTAGAAGTTCGCACCGGTGCGGTCCATCTTGTTGATGAAGCACATACGCGGCACGCGGTACTTGTTGGCCTGGCGCCACACGGTCTCGGTCTGTGGCTCCACGCCTGCCACCGAGTCGAACACGGCAACTGCGCCGTCGAGGACGCGCAGTGAGCGCTCCACTTCGATGGTGAAGTCCACGTGGCCCGGGGTGTCGATGATGTTGATGCGATGGTCGCGCCAGAACGCGGTCGTCGCGGCCGAGGTGATGGTGATGCCGCGCTCTTGTTCCTGGACCATGTGGTCCATGACCGCGCCACCCTCGTGCACTTCACCGATCTTGTAGGTCTTGCCCGTGTAGTAGAGCACGCGCTCGGTGGTGGTCGTCTTGCCCGCATCGATGTGGGCCATGATGCCGATGTTGCGATAACGCTCTAGTGGGTACTCACGGGTTGCCATGTGGGGGTGTCTTTCCTGATCTCGTGGCTACTACCAGCGGTAGTGAGCAAAGGCCTTGTTCGACTCGGCCATCTTCTGCATGTCGTCACGCTTCTTCATCGAGGCTCCGAGACCGTTCGAGGCGTCGAGGATCTCGTTTGCGAGACACTCGGCCATGGTCTTTTCGCGTCGATCGCGGGCGTTCTCCACGATCCAACGAATCGCGAGCGTCGTCGCACGGCGAGGGCGAACCTCGACCGGCACCTGATAGGTGGCGCCACCGACGCGGCGGCTGCGCACCTCGAGTGGCGGCTTCACGTTGTCGACTGCGCGCTTCACGGTGGTGAGACCCTCTGAACCGGTCTTCGTCTCCACCATCTTCATCGCGTCGTAGACGATCGTCTCTGCGGTGCTCTTCTTGCCGTGCAGCATCACCTTGTTCACGATCTGGGTGACGAGCAGTGAGCGGTACACGGGGTCCGGCGACATTTCGCGACGGGTGGCGGGTCCTTTGCGTGACATGAGGTGCTTCCCTACTTCTTCTTGGCGCCGTAACGGCTGCGAGCTTGCTTGCGATCCTTCACACCCGCGGCATCGAGTGCGCCACGAATGATCTTGTAACGAACGCCCGGCAGGTCGCGCACGCGTCCACCGCGCACCAACACGATCGAGTGTTCCTGCAGGTTGTGTCCTTCACCAGGGATGTAGGCCGTGACTTCGACGCCGGAGGTGAGGCGAACACGCGCGACCTTGCGCAACGCGGAGTTCGGCTTCTTCGGGGTCGTCGTGAACACGCGCGTGCACACACCGCGACGCTGCGGCGAGCCCTTGAGGGCCGGCGTCTTGGTCTTCGACGACTTGGTGCTGCGACCTTGTCGAATCAACTGTTGAATTGTGGGCACGCGGTTACCTTTGCTGTTGCTTTCGTACTGGTGACATCACGCGAGCCGAACCAGTCGACTCACGGGACAACGGAGAGGAAATGCTACGGCTGGCAGTCGCCGAACGGCAACCTGCCAGCCCGTAACCAAGCGGTTTCTAGAGCCCGCGAATCCCCTCTATTGAGCGACTTCCGAGCCCCCGTCGGTCGCATCGGACACGTACGTTCCGTGCAGACCAGCCAGGAACGCGGCGGGGTCTTCCTCGTCGTCGCTCGAGTAGTAGGCCATCGGCACGTAGTCCGGAGCCGAGACATCGAACGCGTTGTAGCGGTCCATGCCCGAGCCTGCCGGGATCAGCTTGCCGATGATGATGTTCTCCTTGAGGCCGACCAGGTTGTCTCCCCTGCCGTCGATTGCGGCTTCGGTGAGGACGCGGGTCGTCTCCTGGAAGGAGGCTGCCGACAGCCACGACTCGGTGGCGAGCGAGGCCTTGGTGATGCCCATCAACTCCGGGCGACCTTCGGCGGGGCGCTTGCCCTGCTCGACCATCGAACGGTTGGTGTCGCGGAACACCTTGGCATCGGCACGCTCACCCGGGAGGAACTGGGTGTCGCCCGGCTCCTGCACGCCGACTCGGCGCGTCATCTGACGCACGATGAGTTCGATGTGCTTGTCGTGGATCGACACACCCTGGTCGCGATACACCTTCTGCACCTCTTCGACGAGGTACACCTGGGTTTCGCGCGGTCCCTTGATCTCCATCAATTCCTTCGGATCGAGTGGACCCTCGGTGATGCGATCTCCTGCCGTGATGTTCTGACCATCGGTGACGATCGGACGGCTGCCGGTCGGCAACATCGTCTCGTGCTCGACACCCTGGTCGTCGATGACGTGGATCGGAATGCCCTTGCCCTCGTCCTCGAGGATGCGCACGACGCCCGTGGCACGAGCGAGACGAGCTGAACCTCGTGGGTTGCGAGCCTCGAACAATTCCACGACGCGTGGCAAACCACCTGCGATGTCCTTACCTGCAACACCACCGGTGTGGAAGGTACGCATCGTGAGCTGGGTTCCCGGCTCACCGATGGACTGCGCCGCGATCACGCCGACGGCCTCACCCAACTCGATCGAGCTACCGGTGGCGAGCGAACGTCCGTAGCACAGCGCGCACACGCCGACTTCGGCGTCGCACGTGAGCACCGAGCGCACGCGCACGCGGTTGACCTTGGTGTCGTCACGCAGCGTGTCGACTTCGGCGTCACCGAGGATCGTGTTCTTGGCGAGCACGGTGCCGTCGGCGAGTTCGACGTCGTTCAGCAATGCACGGCCGAACAACTTGGTCTCGAGGTATGCCTTGGTGTTGGCGGTGTCGGGCTGGACGTTTTCCACCCAGATGCCGAGCGTGGTGCCGCAGTCGTCCTCACGGACGATCAACTCCTGGGCGACGTCGTGCAGACGACGGGTCAAGTAACCCGAGTCGGCGGTACGCAGCGCGGTGTCGACGAGACCCTTGCGCGTACCCGGCGTCTGAATGAAGTACTCGAGTGACTCGAGGCCTTCACGGAAGTTGCTCTTGATCGGACGAGGAATCATGTCACCGCGAGGGTTGGCCACGAGTCCGCGCATACCGGCGATCTGACGCATCTGCGTGATGTTTCCGCGGGCTCCCGAGGAGATCATCATGTCGATGGGGTTCAGTTCCTGAGCCTTGAACTCCTCGGCCATCGCCTTCTGCACCTCGGCGGTCGCCTCGGTCCAGATGCGCACTTCCTGCTGACGGCGCTCGCCGTCGGTGATGATGCCGCGGCGGTACTGACCCTCGACCTTTTCCGCATCCTTCTCGTGACGATCGAGGATGGCGCGCTTGTCCTTCGGGGTCTTCACGTCGTCGACCGACACCGTGAGGCCCGACTGCGTCGCGAAGCGGTAGCAGAGGTCCTTGATGGCATCGAGTGCGTTGGCGATCTCGGCCTTGGTGAAGTTGTCGCTCAGACGCTCCACGATCACGCCGAACTCGCGCTTCTTCAGCGACTCGGTGATGTGACCGAAACGCTCGACGAAGCCTGCGGGCAGGCACTCTTCGAACATCAGGCGACCAGCGGTGGTCTCGGTGTAGATCGTCGCGCCGGACGAGTTGCGCTCGGCGAGCTTGATCTTGGCGTGGAGGTCGATCTCCTTGTCGTCCAACGCGCGCACCACTTGGTACACGTGGCGGAAGACCTGGCCCTCACCCTTGCGACCAGCGAAGGCCTCGGTGAGATAGAAGCCACCGATGACGAGGTCCTGCGACGGCGTCACGATCGGGCGACCCGATGCCGGCGACAAGATGTTGTTCGCGCTCAACATGAGCACGCGTGCCTCGGCCTGAGCCTCGACCGACAGTGGCAGGTGGACTGCCATCTGGTCGCCGTCGAAGTCGGCGTTGAACGCGGTGCACACGAGCGGGTGCAACTGGATCGCCTTGCCCTCGACGAGGACCGGCTCGAAGGCCTGGATGCCGAGGCGGTGCAGCGTCGGTGCGCGGTTGAGGAGCACTGGGTGCTCCTTGATGACGTCCTCGAGGACGTCCCACACCTGCGGACGACGACGCTCGACCATGCGCTTTGCGCTCTTGATGTTCTGCGCGAGCTGCTGATCGACGAGACGCTTCATCACGAACGGCTTGAAGAGCTCGAGTGCCATCAACTTCGGCAGACCACACTGCTGCAGACGCAGCGTCGGACCGGCCACGATGACCGAGCGACCCGAGTAGTCGACGCGCTTGCCGAGGAGGTTCTGACGGAACCGACCCTGCTTACCCTTCAACATGTCGGACAGCGACTTGAGCGGACGGTTGCCTGGACCGGTGACCGGTCGACCGCGACGGCCGTTGTCGAACAACGCGTCGCTTGCTTCCTGCAGCATGCGCTTTTCGTTGTTCACGATGATCTCTGGTGCGCCGAGATCCAACAAGCGACGGAGTCGGTTGTTGCGGTTGATCACGCGGCGGTAGAGGTCGTTCAAGTCGGAGGTCGCGAAGCGTCCACCGTCGAGCTGCACCATCGGGCGCAGGTCCGGCGGGATGACCGGAATGACGTCCAGCACCATGGCCTTCGGGTTGTTCACCAAGCGGCCCGACTCGTCGCGACGGTTGAACGACGCGATGATCTTCAGGCGCTTGATCGCCTTCTGCTTGCGCTGGGTGCTCAGAGCCTTGCCGTTCACGCCGTTGGCGATCGCGTCACGCAGGATCTCTTCTTCGGCGACGAAGTCGATCGTGTCGATGAGCGACTTGATCGCCTCTGCACCGGTGCCACCGACGAAGTAGTCGGCGTAACGATCCTTGATCTCGCGCCACAATTCCTCGTCCTCGACGATCATGCGCGAGTGCATCTTCAAGAACGTGTCGAAGGCGCGATCGAGGAGGTCGATCTCCTTCGTGTAGCGCTCGTTGATGCCGGTCAGGTCCTTGTCGATCAGCTTCTGGCGGGCCTTGATGTCGGACTCCTTGGCGCCGGACTTCTCCAGCTCCTTGAGTTCGGCCTCGGCGTCCTTCTGACGCTGCTTCAAGTCCTTCTCGCGCTGACGGATCAACAGTTCGCGATCCTCGAGCTTTTCCTGCTCGAGCACCGGCATGTCGTCGTGGCGCTTGTCCTCGTCCACGCTCGACACCAACCAGGCGGCGAAGTAGATGACCTTCTCCAGCTGCTTGGCCTTGATCTCGTCGCGTGGCTCGAGACCACCGAGGAGGTATGCGAGCCAGGAACGGGTTCCGCGCAGATACCAGATGTGCACGACGGGAGCGGCGAGCTCGATGTGGCCCATGCGCTCGCGACGAACCTTGGAACGGGTGACTTCGACACCACACTTTTCGCAGATGATGCCCTTGAAGCGCACGCGCTTGTACTTGCCGCAGTAGCACTCCCAGTCGCGGGTCGGACCGAAGGTCTTTTCACAGAAGAGACCGTCGCGCTCTGGACGCAAGGTGCGGTAGTTGATCGTCTCGGGCTTCTTCACCTCACCGCGCGACCAGTTGCGGATGTCATCCGCGGTGGCCAAACCAATGCGCAGCTGCTCGAAGCTGTTGACGTCTACCTTCTTCTGGATTTCCGTCGTTACGTCGGACATGTCTCGTTCCTCTTCTCGTTAGTCAGTCAGCGGCAAATCGTGTGGATAGGGGTGGTCAGAAGGCCCGTTCGCGACGGCGCTCGCGCTCACGGTCGTCGGCATCGCTGCCGCGCTCCGGACGCGAGATGTCGACGCCGAGTTCCTGGGTGGCGCGGAAGACGTCCTCGTCCAAGTCGGCAAGTTCGATGTTCTTGCCCTCGTTCGAGATGACTTCCACGTCCAGGCACAGCGCCTGCATTTCCTTCATCAACACCTTGAAGCTCTCCGGGATGCCCGGCTCGGGGATGTTCTCGCCCTTGACGATCGCCTCGTAGACGCGCACGCGACCGAGCACGTCGTCGGACTTGATCGTGAGCAGTTCCTGCAAGCAGTACGCGGCGCCGTAGGCCTCGAGAGCCCACACTTCCATTTCACCGAAGCGCTGACCACCGAACTGTGCCTTACCACCGAGCGGCTGCTGGGTGATCATGCTGTATGGGCCGGTCGAACGCGCGTGGATCTTGTCGTCCACGAGGTGCGACAGCTTCAGGATGTACATGAAGCCGACCATGATCGGGTTGTCGTAGTACTCACCGGTGCGACCGTTGCGCAGACGAGCCTTGCCGTCGCGACCGACGAGGCGAATGCCATCGGTCGACTCAGGCGTGAGGTTCTCGAGCATCGACTGGATCGTCGGGTGCGGGCCGGCCTTGTCCTCTTCGTCCCAGTGCGCACCGTCGAACACCGGCGTCGCGATGAACGTCGACGGCGTCGTGTTGATGCGGGTCTTGGACTCGGTGCCACGGATCGGCGCAGCGCCGACGTGCTTGGAGTTCTTCTTGTCGTCCCAACCCCATCGCGCGCAGTATCCGAGGTGAGCCTCGAGCACCTGACCGATGTTCATACGGCTCGGCACGCCGAGCGGGTTCAAGATGATGTCGACCGGAGTTCCGTCTTCGAGGTATGGCATGTCCTCGATCGGCAGGATCTTGGAGATGACACCCTTGTTGCCGTGACGTCCGGCGAGCTTGTCACCGACGCTGATCTTGCGCTTCTGTGCGACGTAGATCCGCACGAGCTGGTTCACGCCCGGGGGCAGTTCGTCGCCGGCTTCGCGGTCGCCCGGATCGCGGGACAGCACCTTGACGTCGATGACCTTGCCGCTCTCACCGTGCGGAACCTTGAGCGAGGTGTCGCGAACTTCGCGAGCCTTCTCACCGAAGATCGCGCGCAACAGACGCTCTTCTGGCGTCAGTTCGGTTTCACCCTTCGGGGTGACCTTGCCGACGAGGACGTCACCAGGACCGACTTCGGCACCGACGCGGATGATGCCGCGGTCGTCCAAGTCGGCGAGGATGTCGTCCGAGAGGTTCGGGATGTCGCGGGTGATTTCTTCCGGTCCGAGCTTCGTGTCGCGGGCGTCGACCTCGTATTCCTTGATGTGGATCGAGGTGAGGACGTCTTCCTTCACGAGTCGCTCGGAGAGGATGATCGCGTCTTCGAAGTTGTAACCCTCCCACGGCATGAACGCGACGAGCAGGTTCTTGCCGAGCGCGAGCTCGCCCTGGTCCGTCGACGGGCCGTCGGCGAGGAGGTCACCCTTCTGCACCTTCTGGCCTTCCTTCACGCGCACCACGTGGTTGATGCAGGTGTCCTGGTTGGAGCGGCGGAACTTGAACAGCTTGTGCTCGCCCTCGCTCTTCTTCAGGTTGTCGTAGGCAACGACGATCGTGTCGCCGCTCACGGAGGTGACGGTGCCCGAGTCCTTGGCAAGGATCAGGTCCGCACCGTCACGTGCTGCACGCAACTCGATGCCGGTGCCGATGTATGGCGCCTCAGCGCGCAACAGCGGAACGGCCTGACGCTGCATGTTCGCACCCATGAGTGCGCGGTTTGCGTCGTCGTGCTCGAGGAACGGAATCAACGCGGTTGCAACCGAGATGATCTGCTTCGGCGACACGTCGACGAAGTCCACTTCCTCTGGTGCGACATACGCGATGTCGGTGGTCGAACCGAAGAAGCTCTCGGCTTCGAGCATCTTCTTCAGGTCGTCCAAGCTCGCGGCCTGTGGTGAGCGACGCACCAAGACGCGCTCCTCGACGAAGCTGCCGTCTGCGTTCAACGGCGTGTTCGCCTGGGCGACGACGTAGTTCTCTTCTTCGTCGGCCGGCATGTAGACGATCTCGTTCGTCACCTTGCCGTTGCGCACGCGGCGGTACGGGCTCTCGATGAATCCGAACGGATTGACTCGTGCGTAGGTCGACAACGCACCGATCAGACCGATGTTCGGACCTTCCGGCGTCTCGATCGGGCACATACGGCCGTAGTGCGAGAAGTGCACGTCGCGAACTTCGAATCCGGCGCGCTCGCGGCTGAGTCCACCCGGTCCGAGCGCCGAGAGACGGCGACGGTGCGTGAGACCCGACAGCGGGTTGACCTGGTCCATGAACTGCGACAACTGGGACGTTCCGAAGAACTCCTTGATCGCAGCCACGACCGGGCGCACGTTGATGAGCGTCTGCGGC
Organism: Ilumatobacteraceae bacterium; assembly: GCA_036804285.1. Taxonomy (GTDB): domain Bacteria; phylum Actinomycetota; class Acidimicrobiia; order Acidimicrobiales; family Ilumatobacteraceae; genus UBA3006. Next base: position 5,122 of record DAIRSS010000001.1, on the reverse strand, counting down.
GAGATCGCCTCGACGTCCTGGGTCGTCATGCGCTCGCGCACGACGCGCTCCATGCGCGACAGACCGATGCGGACCTGGTTCTGGATCAGTTCACCGACCGAGCGAATGCGGCGGTTGGCGAAGTGGTCCTGGTCGTCGAGTCGGTAACCCGGCTCCTGCTTGACGAGGTGCAACAGATACGTGATCGTCGCCAACACTTCGCAACGGCTGAGGACGTCTTGACCTTCGGTCGGAACGTCGAGCTGACCGAGTTCGGTGCCGTTCTTCAGACCGAACAACTGACCGATCTTTTCGATCTCTGCTCCGAGCTTGCGGTTCAGCTTGTAGCGACCGACGCGCGAGAGGTCGTAGCGACGGCTCTCGAAGAACGCGCCTTCGAAGTACGCGCGAGCCGACTCGACGTTTGGTGGCTCACCCGGACGTGCACGCTTGTAGATCTCGACGAGTGCTTCTTCGCGAGTGACCGCGACGGAGCGCTCCTTTTCCCACTGACCCTCGAGGAAGTCGAAGTAGGCGACGAAGCGATCGAGGAAACCTGGTGCGTGATCCTCGCCGTAGCCGAGTGCGCGCAGCAGGGTGAAGATGCCGAGGCGACGCTTGCGTGCGACGCGGGTTCCCGCGGTCACGTCCTTACCCGGCTTCTGCTCGACGTCGAACTCCAACCACTCACCGCGGTACGGGTGGATGGTGCCCTTCACGAGCTGGTGCTTGGAGAGATTGCGCAAGCGGTAACGCTCACCTGGTTCGAAGATGACGCCCGGCGAACGGACGAGCTGCGACACGACGACGCGCTCGGTGCCGTTGATGATGAAGGTGCCCTTCTCGGTCATCTTCGGGAAGTCGCCCATGAAGACGACCTGTTCCTTGATTTCACCGGTTGGCTTGTTCAAGAAACGTGCGCGCACGAACACCGGCGACGCATACGTCATGTCGCGCTCGCGACACTCTGCGACGGTGAACTTCGGCTTCGGGCAGAGATCCTCGTCCTCTGGGTCGAACTCGAGTTCGAGCTGCAGGTCGTCGGAGAAACCCTTGATCGGCGAGATGTCTTCGAAGGCTTCCTTGAGTCCGTCCTTCAGGAACCACTCGAAACTGTCGCGTTGTACCGCGATGAGGTCCGGAAGTTCGAGGGATTCGGAAAGGGTCGCGAACGAATACCGTTCGCGTGCAGACGCACGTGAGGCCACTGAATTACTCCTGATCGAGAAGCGGTGAATACGATTCGACGCGCCAAATGAACATCCTGTTGGGGAGGTTCAGGGGGCGACGCACGGCAACGGACTAGGCTACCGCCGCTTTTGCGGCTTCAACCTGGCCAGTTGTGGTTTGGTGTCGACCCCCGGGCCGAAGCCCGAGGGTCAGACCCCGATAGTTCGCGTTATGCCAACTCGACGGTGGCGCCGGCCTCTTCGAGCTTGGCCTTCGCCTTGGCGGCGTCGTCCTTGCTGGCCTTCTCGAGCACCGGCTTCGGAGCGCCATCGACGAGGTCCTTGGCTTCCTTGAGACCCAGGCTGGTGAGCTCGCGCACGACCTTGATGACCTGAATCTTCTGGGCGCCGCCGTCCTTCAGGATGACGGAGAACTCGTCCTTCTCGGCCTCTGCTGCTGGGGCTGCGCCACCTGCTGCTCCACCGACTGCGGCGACTGCAACTGGTGCTGCCGCGGTCACGCCGAACTTCTCTTCGAACGCGTCCAAGAGTTCCTTCAACTCGATGACGGTCAATTCTGCGATGCCGTCGAGGATCTGGTCTTTGGTGAGTGCCATTTCTTTTTCTCCTGTTTTCTGTGTGATCTTGTTGGTGGTCTGGGTTCGTGAACTCGACGGTTACGCCGCGTCCTTCGATTCGATGAGCGCCTTGAGGCCATAGGCCGCCTTGCGCATTGGTGCCTGCAGCAGGTTCGCCGTCTTGTTGAGCGGTGCCTGCAACATGCCCGCGATCTGTGCGAGGAGCACTTCGCGCGATGGGAGGTCGGCCAACGCCTTCACGTCTGCTGCCGACACGGTCTTGCCGCCGATCACGCCGCCCTTGAGCACCAACAACGGGTTCTCCTTGGCGTGGTCGCGGAGGGCTTTGGCGACACCTGATGCATCACCCTTGATGAAGGTGATGGCGGTCGGGCCGACGAGCATGTCGGACAGGCCGTCGTATCCGGCTTCCTTCGCACCGAAACGGGCGAGGGTGTTCTTGTACACCTTGTACTCGGCGCCGTGCGCGCGCAATGCACGACGCAGGGATGCGAGCGAGCCCACGGTCATTCCGCGGTACTCGGTGATCAACGCTGCAGTGGACTCGGCGAGCTTGGCGCGCACTTCTGCGACGACTGCTGCCTTTTCTGCGCTAACTGTTGCTGTCATGATTGGCCTTTGTTGCTGTGTGAGTTCTGGTGGCGCGAGCGCTCGACACCGACCGAACGCTCCAAGCGCTGCGACCCTGAGTCGCGCTCCCGAAGAATCCGCCTCGTTTGGTGGAACTGGGTTCCGTTATCCCGAAGGACCAAAGGTCTGTGGCGAGCAACCCTCACCGTGGTGAGTTGGCTGTTATGTGACGGTCAGGCTATCGGGCGACGACGGTGTCGCAACCCGACTCCCCGACCGGAGAACTAGTACTGGTCGACGGAGACCTTGACGCCTGGGCCCATCGTCGAAGAAAGGTTGACCTTCTTGATGTAGCGGCCCTTGGCCGAGGCGGGACGGGCGCGCTGCAGCTCGTCCATCACGGCGTTGAAGTTGGCCTCGAGCGCGGCCTGATCGAAGCTGGCCTTGCCGATCGGAACCTGCACGTTGCCGTAGCGATCCGTGCGGTACTCGACCTTTCCGCCCTTGAACTCCGACACTGCACGACCGACGTCGTTGGTCACGGTTCCGGTCTTCGGGTTCGGCATGAGTCCACGTGGTCCGAGTGCGCGACCGAGCTTTCCGACCATCGGCATGAGGTCCGGAGTTGCGATCGCGATGTCGAAGTCCATCTTGCCCTTCTCGATCTCTGCTGCGAGTTCGTCGGTTCCGACGATGTCGGCGCCTGCTGCGCGCGCTGCCTCTGCTGCCTCACCGGCTGCGAACACTGCGACGCGGACGGTCTTACCGGTTCCGCTCGGCAATGCGACGGTGCCGCGAACGGCCTGGTCGGCCTTGCGGGGGTCGAGTCCGAGTCGAACTGCGAGTTCGATCGTCTCGTCGAACTTTGCGGTCGCCATCGACTTCACCTTGGCGAGCGCTGCCTGCGGCTCGAAGAACGACTCGACGTCGTACGTTGCTACCGCTGCCTTGTACTTCTTTCCCTGTGGCATAAAGCCTCCCTCATGTGTTTGTCGCTCGGGCGAGGTAATCCCGACGTCGACGTGTTGTGGTTGGTCAGGCTACCGACGCGAGTCGGTCGCCACTCGCCTCGTTCAGCCGACGACGGTGAGGCCCATGGAGCGGGCCGTGCCGCGGACCTGCTGCTTTGCAGCCTCAAGGTCGTTGGCGTTCAGGTCTGGCATCTTGATCTTGGCGACTTCTTCAACGTCCTTCTCGGTCACGCTGCCGGCGACTTCCTTGCCCGGGTTCTTCGCGGCCTTCTCGAGACCAGCCTTCTGGCGCAAGAGCACCGGCGTTGGCGGGGTCTTCAGGATGAACGAAAAGCTGCGGTCCTCGAAGATCGTGATCTCGACAGGAATGATCGTGCCGGTCTGGGCTTCGGTTGCGGCGTTGTACTGCTTGACGAAGTCCATGATCTGGATGCCGTGCGGTCCGAGTGCGGTACCGACTGGCGGTGCAGGTGTTGCCTTGCCCGCCGGGATCTGAATCTTGACGACTGCTGCGACGTCTTTCTTTGCCATGAGAAGTGTTCTTTCCTTGTTGAAATCGGATGTGTTAGAGCTTGGCGACCTGGCTGAAGTCCATCTCGACCAGCGTCTCGCGACCGAAGATGTTGACGAGGACCTTCAACTTCATGTGGTCCGCGTTGATCTCGGCGACCTGGCCGGAGAAGTCGGCGAACGGGCCTTCCTTCACGCGCACGCCCTCGCCCACTTCGTACTCGAGCTTCGGTGCCTTGCGCTTCGGTGCTTCCTGACCGTCGCCCTTCGCGGTGAGGAACGTCTCGACCTCGCGACGCGACAACGGCGTCGGCTTCTGACCCTTCTGGCTCTGACCGACGAAACCGGTCACGCCCGGGGTGTTGCGAATGCAGAACCAGGTGTCATCGTCCATCTCGCAACGCACGAGGATGTAACCAGGGAACACCTTCTTCTTCACGGTCTGCTTGCGACCGGCCTTGAACTCGACGACGTCCTCCATCGGGATGACGATCTCGTAGATGCGATCTTCCATGTGCATGGACTGGATGCGCGAGTGCATGTTCAACTGCACCTTCGCCTCATAACCAGACTGCGAGTGCACGACGTACCACTGACCGGGGCGCAGCCACGGGCGATCGATGATCTCTTCTTCGAATTCCTCGCCGTCGGTGAGATCGAAGGTCTGATCGGGCGCGACGGAGCCAGCCTCGGTGGTCTCGTCGTGGGTGATGGTGGTGTCGTCAGTCATGAAATGGGCCGATCAATCCTTGTAAAGCCAGCCAGAAAGTATGCCAAAGACTGCGTCCAATCCACCCACGTACGCCGTGATAATCACGACGGTGACGAGCACGATGGCGGCATAACGGCGAACTTCAGGCCAACGCGGCCATGCCACCTTGCGCATCTCATCGCGAACCTCGCGCACGTACTGGGCGGGGCTCACTCGCTCCTTGTTCACCTGGGCAGCAACGGTCGGGCGCGCCTGACGAATCGGCGCACCCTGGTCGTTGACGGCGCCCATCTTCTTCATGGCGCGCTTCTGCTGACGGTTGAGATCCATGGACATAACGGCTCTCCAGCCTATCGGTGGTGCCGAGTGCCCCATCGGGGGCAAACCGCGCATTTGCAGGGCAGGAGGGACTTGAACCCCCGACCATCGGTTTTGGAGACCGGCGCTCTACCAGCTGAGCTACTGCCCTAAATCAGGAAGGCTGAGGCTACCAGCGTTCGTCCGTGCGAGCCACTGGGACTCAGTCTCGTTCTGCAACCTGCTGGCTGATGAGCGCGCCAATTGCCATGTGCGTGGGAAGTTCGTCGGAGTACGAGATGAGATAGCGCGCCT